>DAIPLE010000296.1:0-2247 GCA_036769425.1 Actinomycetota bacterium | reverse complement strand
AATGGGCCATCGTGCTCTGCGCGGTCGCGCTCGGGGCCGCAGTCATCGCGGCCTGCCTCCTCGCGGCGCGTGCGGCGGACCCGCCGGCGCTGCTCGACGGGACGGCCGCGCTGGTGGTGGTCGGCGCGTTTCTGGTGTGCACCCCGCTGCTATCTCCGCAGTTCGCGGTGTGGCTCGTCCCGTTCGCCGCGATCGCCGTCGCCCACGGTGATCACCTCATTGGGCGCCTGACCTTCCTGGTCGTGGCCTTGAGCGTGGTCGACTTCGCGCTGATCGATAGGTACGCGAACACGAGCGCCGTTGCTCCACAGGTCGTCGTGCTGGCTCGCAACGCCACGTTGATCGCCCTCATCGTGGTGTGCTTCGCGCGCTTGGTTCGCCAGCCCGGTCGCCTCCCGGCCGGCGCTGCCGCACCTTCCGTGGATGCGACGACGTGATGGCCCACTCGCCTCGACGCAGCCTCGGATGATCAACGGGTCGCGTCGATCCCGTTTGGCAGGCCCGCTCCGGGCGACGCTCGCGGTCAGTGCCGCCGCCGGCCTCGTCGCCGGAGGCGTCATGAGCGGCCCGGCTCTCGCTCGGTCGGTGCCGGCCCCGAAGACGACCCGCTGGACCCGGTTCGCGCACGTCGCGGCGGTTCTCGATCTGACCGGCCCCCGCGCCGACGGAACGTTGACCGTCGCAGCGGATGGGCGGCTGTCGCTGCTGCACCTCGGGGCCGCGTCGACTCCGTTCGCCACGGGCGCTAACGGCTACCGCACCGCCAAGGGGCCGGAGCCCTACATCGCCCTCTCGGCGGGTGAGATCCCCGACGGGTCGGGATGCTCGTTCGGCCGGGACGACGTGTTCGCCCTGGAGCCCAAGGCCCGACCCGGCGTGATTCAGGTCGATCCCCTGGGCCAGGCGCGCCGACTGGCCGACTTCCCCGCCGGTGCCTCCCCGGGTGGGATCGCGTTCGACGACGTCGGCCGGTTCGGGCACCGCCTCCTGGTCAGCGCGCATGTGCCCGGCTCGACCGTGGTCTATGCCGTCGACTGCGCCGGTCGGGTCGCGACGGTCACCGTCCACGCTCCCTCGATGGAAGGGGGCGTCGTGGTCGCGCCGGCGACCTTCGGTGACTTCGCCGGCGACTTGATCGGCGCTGACGAGCACACCGGTCGGATCGTCGCGATTGGACCCGATGGCGCCTCCCGGATCCTTGCTCAGTCGGGTCTGCCGAGCGGAGGCGACATCGGCGTTGAGAGCATCGGCGTCATCCCGGCGGATGTCCGCGGCGCGGCGGCGTACCTCGCCGATCGACGCTCACCGGGCAACCGGCATCCCGGCACCGACAGCATCTTGCGCCTCACCGGGGCGCAGCTGGCGCAAGCGGGAGCCGCGCCGGGTGACCTCCTTGTCGCCACCGAAGGCGGAGCCAAGACGATCGTGGTCCACTGCGCACAGAGCTGCACCGTTCGCCACGTCGCTGACGGACCGAGCGTCTCCCACGCTGAGGGCCACATCGTCTTCGCGCCCGCTCCGTGAGGAGCTGAGCGGATGGCTGAGCTCGTCGCGTCTCGGCGCGGGCTCGGGCGCGTCCCTACGGGGCCGCGGTCCAGTGTTGCGTGACGACGGCCACGTCGACGAGCGTGTCGAAGCTGGAGCTGGAGGCGAAGAAGAACACCGGCTCGTGGCACGAGTCCCCGGTGATGAGTCCCGCATGACCGGTGTTGAGGCCCTTGACTGCGCTCTGCTGCAGGGTGGTGGAATCGTGCACGTCGGTGGGACCCGCGGCCACGAGATCCGCGGTGGTCAGGGCCCGCCACTGGGTGGTGTACATGGCGCCTTGACAGCCGTTCATCGTCCACGGGAAGTCGGCGATGTAGTTGGGCTTGCTGCTGAAGACCCGCAGGCTCGAACTCGTCGGCGCCCCGTCCTTGCGGTAGCCGGCGAGTTTGGTGGGCATAGCGGGAGCCAGGGGAATTTTCGACGTCGTCGTCGGCGTCGTCGACGTCGAACCGCCGCCCAATGAAAGGGCGAGGCCCACGCCGCCGCCGACGAGAAGCGCCAGCGCCACGATCCCGGCGATCACGCTGCGCCGCGAACCGAACCGGAGCCCTCTGATCCCGCCGCGGCTCGTCGAAGGCCGACGCCGGTTGTCGCCGCCGGGTGCGGCGACGACCATGTCCGTCGGGTCTTCGCCGGCGAGTCGAACCGCGTCCTGGAGCTCGCGACCGAAATCGCCGGCCGTTGGGGTGCGCTCGGCGG
>DAIPLE010000295.1:0-2252 GCA_036769425.1 Actinomycetota bacterium | reverse complement strand
GTCCTCGCCCCCCTCGCCGACCTCGACGTCGGGGCCGGCGGGCCCCGTCCCCCGGGGGGTTGGCCCGACGTTCGCCGCACCGATCTAGTCTTGGAGGTGCCGTAGTCGACCGGCACCCCACCCGGGGGCTGGATCGAGAGATCGGACCCATGAACGACACGACAGCGAGCGGTTTCGCGCTCGTCGGCCCCGGCCGGGCTGGCCTCGCGGTCGCCGACGGGCTGGTCGCGGCCGGACACGGGTGCGTTGCCGTCGCCGGCCGAACCCCGGACTCGCGGTCCACCCGCCGCGCCGCCGACCGGTACCGTGCTCCGGCGACGACCGTCGCCGACGCCGGCCGCCACGCCCACCTCGTCGTCATCGCCACGCCCGACACTGCCATCGATGACACCGCCGCGACGCTGGCCGCCGGGCTGCGGCCCGGCGGGCTCGTCGTGCACCTCTCGGGGGCTCGTGGCCTCGACGCGCTCGACCCCATCGCCGCCACCCGCCCCGACGTCAGCCTGGGCGCGTTGCATCCCCTCCAGACCTTCGTCGACCCGACCGAGGACCGGGTGACGCTGACCGCCGCCTGGGCCGCGATCAGCGGACCCCCGGCGGTGCGGCGCCTGGCCCACGACCTCGGGCTGCGGCCCTTCGAGGTCCCCGACGAGCGCCGCGCCGAGTACCACGCCGCGGCCGTGGTCGCCTCGAACCATCTCGTCGCGCTGCTCGGCCAGGTCGAACGCCTCGCCGGGCACGCCGAGGTGCCGCTCGCCGCGTTCGAGCCGCTGGTGCGCGCCACGGTCGATCACGTCTTCGACCTCGGCCCCGCCGCCGCGCTCACCGGTCCCGTCGCCCGAGGCGACGTCGCTACCGTGTCCCGACACCTGGCCGTCATCGCCGAAGACGAGCACCGCGCCTACCAGGCGATGGCCGACTCGGCCCGCCGCCTCGCCGGCCGCGACGACGCCCCGTGGCGCGAGGTCCTGGCGTGATCACCGTGCCGACGGTTGCCGAGGTACGCCGCGTCTGCGACGACACGCGCCGAGCCGGCCGGGTCGTCGCGCTCGTCCCCACCATGGGGTTCTTCCACGACGGGCACCGTTCCCTCATGCGCGCGGCGCGAACGGAAGCCGATCTCGTCGTCGTCAGCCTGTTCGTGAACCCGACCCAGTTCGGACCGGACGAGGACCTCGACGGGTATCCGCGCGACCTCGACGGTGACGCCGCGACTGCCGCCGCCGAAGGCGTCGACATCCTGTTCGTCCCGTCGGTCGCCGAGATGTATCCCGAACCGCCCCGCACCACCGTTCATGTCGACGGGCTCACCGACCGGCTCTGCGGCGCGAGCCGCCCGACGCACTTCGACGGCGTCGCGACCGTGGTCACGAAGCTGTTCTCGATCGTCGGGCCGTGCCGCGCCTACTTCGGGCGCAAGGACGCGCAGCAGCTCGCGGTGATCCGTCGCCTCGCCGACGACCTCAACCTGCCCGTCGCGGTCATCGGCTGCCCCGTGGTCCGCGAACCTGACGGTCTGGCCCGCTCGAGTCGCAACGCCTACCTCACCACCGAGGACCGCGCTGCCGCCACCGTGCTGTGGAAGGCGCTATCCGCCGCGGCCGACGCCATCGGTGCCGGCGAACGCGACGCCGCCGCCATTCAGGCGCTCGCCGAGTCCACCATCCGGTCCGAGCCCCGGGTTCGCCTGGACTACGCCGAGCTTGTCGACGCCCACACCATGGACCCCGCCACCCGGCTGGACGGCGACCTCGTCTTGGCCGTCGCGGCCTTCGTGGCCCGGGCGCGCCTCATCGACAACCTGACGATCACAGCGATCGGCACCGAGGTGGACACCGACCTCGGCGTCGTCGCGGAGGAGCAGACCGCGTGATGCAGCGGACGATGATGAAATCCAAAATCCACCGAGCCACCGTCACCGGCGCGGACCTCAACTACGTCGGGTCGATCACCCTCGACGAGTCGTTGATGACCGCGGCCGACATCCTCGAGCACGAGCAGGTGCATGTGCTCGACGTCGACAACGGGGCCCGCTTCGAGACCTACGCCATCCGCGGCGGCCCCGGCGACGTCATCCTCAACGGCGCCGCCGCCCGCCTCGTCCACACCGGCGACCGGGTCATCGTGATCAGCTACGCCACCTACGACGAAGCCGAGCTGGCCCGCTACGAGCCGAAGGTCGTCCACGTCGACGAGCGCAACCACATCGTCGTTCCCGCGCTCTCGGCGGTCGCCGGAGAGGCCGGCGACCC
>DAIPLE010000294.1:0-2252 GCA_036769425.1 Actinomycetota bacterium | reverse complement strand
CGCCCCTTCGTGTCGGAGCCGCCCGGCGGTGGCGAGGTCGGCGGTCCCGTACCGGGCGCAGAGCGACTGGGGTGATCCCTCGACGCGGGGCACCACCGTGCCCGATCCGGGTCGGGTGGCCAGCCAGGCGAGCAGTGCGGCGTCGACGAACGGGAGGTCGACGGCGAGCACGAGGACGGGGAGCTGCACCCCGCGGGCGCGGAGCGCCTCCGCCCCGGCGACGAGCGCAGCGAGCGGCCCCGACCCGGGCGGGTCCTCTCGCACCGCGGGAAGGGAGCTCGTTCCGGGACCCACCTCGAGCGCCACCGTGCACACCGCGGCGAGCAGTCCCGCGTTGCGGTCGGCGAGGCGCTCCCCGTCGCGTCGCAGCTCGGCTTTCGGTGCCCCGAGCCGGGAGCTGGCACCCCCGGTGAGCAGCAGCCCGGCGGTGGGCGTCACGCGAAGCACGGTACCGTCGCCCGGGTGGACGGGGCCGAGATGCGTCACCGGCTGGCGGAGGCCCGCGTCGCCACCCTCGGCACCGTCGACCGTGAGGGGCGACCCCATCTGGTCCCGATCTGCTTCGCGTGGACCAGCGGGGACCGGCTCGTCACGGCCGTCGACCACAAACCGAAACGCACAACCGCGTTGGCCCGCCTCGCGCATGTGCGCGCCCACCCCGCGGTGAGCGTCCTCGTCGACCACTACACCGACGACTGGGACACGCTGTGGTGGGTACGGGTCGACGGCACCGCGACCGTCGTCGACGACCTCGCCGCCGACGCGGACCTGCTCGCGCCGCTGGTGGCGAAGTACCCGGCCTACACCGAGGTGCCACCGGCGGGGCCGGCGATCGTGGTCACGGTGCAGCGCTGGCGGGGCTGGTCGGCCCGCTGAGATCCTCGGCGAGCTCGACCAGATGCCCGTCGGGATCGACGACGTACCCGGTGCGCTGCCCCCACGCCCGGTCGGTCGGCTCGACGACGCCCCGCGCGCCTTTGGCGACCAGTGCCGCGTACGCCGCGTCGCAGTCGTCGACCTTGAAGCCGAGCTCGAACGCCGGCGCGTCCCGATCGGGGGACCGCAACGGCCGACCGAGCGTGGCGGCCATCGCGGCCCGCTCGTAGAACCCGACCCGGGTCGCGCCGGTGTCGAGCTGCGCGTAGGGACCGGAACGGTGCGCGAGGCGCAGCCCGAGCACCTGGGTGTAGAAGTCCACCGACCGGGCGACGTCCTCGACGATCACCACCACGTAGTCCGGAGCCGGACCGCTCACCGCGCCGCCGGGCCGGCACCGTCGGGCTCGAGCTCGTAGGCGATCACCAGCCACCGCCCACCCCGCTGGGCGAGCTGGAGCGCGTCGACGGCCCGGCCTCCGTCTCGCAGCTCGACCCGGGTGTGCACGACCGCGAAGCGGCTCCCTTCGCTGACCGCGTCGACGACGACCCGGTCCGCGAGGCCGCGCAGACCGGTCTGCTGCTCGTACGCGGCGCGCTTCGCGGCGACGAAGTCCGGCCGGCGCAGACCGTCCCGCAGCTCGTCTCCCGACAGCGACCACAACCCTTCGAAGTCGAGGTGATCCCAGGCCTCCTCGTACGCGAGCGCGACATCGACCGGCGACGGGCCGGGATCGGCACTGACGATGATCACCAGCGCCACGCAGAGCCCGACGATGGCGACGCCGGCGACGATGAGCGCCACTCAGCGCGCCAAGGCGTCGATCTCGCCGGCCAACGCGAAGTCCAGGGCGCTGATGCCCCCTTCGCTGTGGGTGCTCAACGCCACCCGCAGCCGGCGGTAGCGGATGTCGAGATCCGGGTGATGATCGGCGGCCTCGGCCGCGTCGGCGATCCGGCCCACCAGGCCGATCACGGCCCGAAAGGACTCCAGCTCATAGACCCGCACGATCTCGTCTCCGACCCGCTCCCACCCGGGACGGCGCGCCAGCCCCGCGTCGACCTCGCCGGCGGAGAGTGCAGCCACCACCCCATTGTCGGCGCCGCGGCACCACCACGCCAAACGGAACCGCTCTTGCCTTCACGAACGTATGTTCGCTACCCTGCCCGGATGGCCCAGGGGACCACTATCCGGGTGCGGTGGGAGCCGTCACCGACCTCGACCGCCGCGTCGCAGCTGGCCCTCTTCACCACCGAGGAACGCGTCGCCGGCCGAGGCGAGTTCCGCGGCCTCGAGTTCGTCCACGTCCAGGCCCGCAGCATCATCAACCGGCTCCCGCCGAACACCCCGATGCCGTTCCGTCACACCATCAACGC
>DAIPLE010000013.1:0-20433 GCA_036769425.1 Actinomycetota bacterium | reverse complement strand
GTCGTCGAGGGGACCCGTCACACCGCCGGGACCTCGTCGCAGATCTCTGACGGGGCGGCGGCCGTGCTCTGGATGGACGAGGACGTGGCCCGCGGGCTCGGGTTGCGACCCCGTGCCCGGCTCCTGCACCAGCTGGTGACCGGCACCGATCCGTACTACCTCTTGGATGGACCGGTGGACGCCACCGCGAAGATGCTCGAGCGGTCCGGGATGGCCATGGCCGACTTTGACCTGTTCGAGATCAACGAGGCGTTCGCGGCGGTCGTGCTGTCGTGGGCGCAGGTGCACAAGCCCGACCTCGAACGGGTCAACGTCAACGGCGGGGCGATCGCGCTCGGCCACCCGGTCGGCTCGACCGGCTCACGGCTCATCACGACCGCGCTCCACGAGCTGGAGCGCTCGGACCAAGAGTTGGCGTTCGTGACGATGTGCTGCGGCGGGTCACTCGGGACCGCCAGCATCCTGCAACGTCTCTGACGCGGGATATCAGCGGGCGAACACGTCGCGGACGAACGCGCCGATCTCGGCCATCGCGGTGTCAGCCTCGGGAACCAGCGCTTCCATCCCCAAGAAGCCATGAATGACACCGGTGAAGCGGTGCAGCACGACGGGGACGTCAAAGCCCTCGAGGCGACGGGCGTACGCCTCGCCCTCGTCGCGCAGCGGGTCGTACTCCGCGGTGATCACCAACGCGGCCGGGAGCCCGGCGAGGTCGGCGGCGTGGATCGGTGACGCGAACGGGTCGGCCGGATCGCCGTCCGGCCCCAGGTAGCAGTCCCAGAACCACGCCATCGCGGTCGCGGTGAGGAGATACCCCTCGCCGTTGGCCCGGGCGGACTCGGTGTCCCCCGCCGCGTCGCAGGCCGGGTAGACGAGCACCTGGCCCCGCAGTTCGGGACCCTCGGTCCGGGCGCGGAGCGCCACCGCCGCGGCGAGGTTCCCACCGGCGCTGTCCCCGGCGACGACCAGCCGGGTGGGATCACCACCGACGTCGCGGCCGTGCTCGACGAGCCATTGGGTCGCCGCGAAGCAGTCGTCGAGCGCGGCGGGAAACCGATGCTCGGGAGCCAAGCGGTAGTCGATGCTCACCACGACCGCGCCGGTGGCGTTGGTGAGGCGGCGACAGATGTTGTCGTGGGTCTCGATGCCCATGATCACCCATCCGCCTCCGTGGAAGTACCCGACGATCGGGAGGGGATCGTCTGTTGCGACCGGCCGGTACACGCGAGCCCACAGGGGCCCGGCACTGGTCGACAGCTCGCGGTCCTCGACTGACGCGACCGGCTGCTTCGGTCCTTCGGTGGCCTGCACCATCGCGATCGCGCCCTCGCGGGCGACGTCGAGGGGAAGCGATTCAATGGTGGGTGCGTCCGCGGCGGCGAGCTGGTCCAGGAAGGCGCCGAGGGCAGCCGCGACGGGCATCAGCGTGCCGCCCAGAACCGTTCGAGTACGGCGGCGGCCTCATCCGGTTTTTCCAGGACGCTCCAGTGTCCCGCGTCTAATGCCACGAACTCGGCGCCGGCCCGAGTCGCGGCAGCCTGGCCGTACTCGGGCGGTCCGTACGGATCATGGTCACCCCAGAACACCAGCGCCGGGCGTTCACCCGCCACGGGGCCCGGAGTCCACTCCTCGGCGATGTGGACCGCGGAGCGATAGAGCGCCAGCACGGCGGACTTCATGGTGTCGTCTATGCGGGCTACCGCGCCGACTGGGTCCGGGTGACGGGCCTCGCGCAGCGCGTCCACGAGCGCGTCGCCGCTCATGAGCTCCATGATCTGCTCGCCGACCTCGGGGGTCTGCCACTGCTCGGCGAGCTCATGCCAGCGAAAGACCTCGCTGACGGCACCGTTGGCGAGCACCCAGGTGCGCAGCAGCTCGGGGTTGGTGGCCGCGACGCGTTGCACGAGGATGGATCCCCAGTCGTGACCGACGACGTCCACCGGCTCATCGAAGCTACGGAGCTGATCCGCGAGCCACGTGGCGTATTCGTCTTTGGTGCACCCGAAGCCTGCGGGGACCGGGGTTCCGAAGCCCGGGAGCGACGGGCAGACCACGTCGTCGCGGTCGAGACGGTCGACGAGCGGTGCCCAGAGCGCCGCGGTGTCAGGATTTCCGTGGACCAGCACCGCCGGCACGGTGACTACTCCTCGTCTCGCATCACGTCGAGGTTCGTTGTGGCATCGACGAACCCTTCCATGAGGTCGAGGATCACGTCACGAACGGGGCGCACCGCGTTCATTCGCCCGACGATCTGGCCCACTGGCATGCCCTGGAGCTCATGGATCTGGTACTTGGTGATTCGTCGCTGCGCTTCGGACGTCGCCATGTACTGCAGCGGCATCGGCAAGTATCCGGGCGCGTCGGGTCGTTCCCAGGCTTCGGTCCAGGCGGTGCGGAGCTGGCGGGCCGGCTTGCCCGAGATCACCCGGGACCGGACCGTGTCACGCGAGCCGGCCGCGAGCAGCTTCTGGGTGACCGCGGGCGCGGTGTCGCTCTCCGCGGTGGTCAGCCAGATCGACCCGGTCCACACCCCGTCCGCCCCGAGCGCCATCGAGGCCGCCATCTGGCGCCCCGATCCCACGCCGCCGGCCGCGAGGACCGGAACCCGGGCTCCGACGGCGTCGACGACCTCGGGGATGAGCACCATCACGCCGACGTCTCCGGTGTGGCCACCGGCCTCGTACCCCTGGGCGACGATCATGTCGACGCCCTGGTTGACCTGTCGTTCGGCTTGGGCGACGCTGCCGACGAGCGCGGCGACCTTGACGCCTTGCTCGTGGGCGAGGTCCACGACGTCCTTTGGGGGTGGTCCGAGCGCGTTGACGAGCAGTTTGATCGGGTGGGCCAGCGAGATCTCCACCTGTGGACGCGCGCCTTCGTGGGTCCATCCGAGCAGCCCGCTCCGGTCATCGCCGTCGTCGCCGAGCGGCGGTACCTCGTACTCGTCGAGGACCCGTTCGATGAAGTCCTTGTGGCCCTGCGGGATCATGTCGGAGAGCTGCTCCTCCATCCGCTCGGGATCCAGCTCTCCGCCCGCACCCGCGTAGCTGGCCGGCATGACGACATCGACGCCGTACGGTTTGCCGTCGACGTGCTCATCGATCCAGTTGAGTTCGATCTCGAGCTGCTCGGGGCTGAACGCCAGGGCCCCCAGGACGCCGAGTCCGCCGGCCCTGCTCACCGCAGCGACGACGTCACGGCAGTGGCTGAACGCGAAGATGGGCAGCTCCAACCCGAACATCTCGGTGGCTCGTGTGCGCACGATTTCCTCCTAGGCCGAGGTGGCGACACCGGTCGCCACGTCTTTCGCCCAGCGGTAGTCGGGCTTCCCCGACGGTGACCGGACGATGCTCGCGACGAGGTGGAGCTCCCGCGGCACCTTGTAGCCAGCGACGTGCTGTCGGCAGTGCTCCTGGATCGATTCGAGGGTCAGCGTCCCGGACTCACGGGGCTGCACCACGGCGGCGACCCGCTGACCCCACCGGTCGTCGGGGACGCCGACGACCGTGCAGTCGTAGACATCAGGGTGAGACTTGATGGCTGCCTCGACCTCTTCGGGGTAGATCTTCTCGCCCCCGGAATTGATGGACACCGATCCGCGTCCGAGCAACACGATCCGACCGTCGGCCTCCACGCTCGCGAAGTCTCCGGGGATCGAGTACCGGGTTCCGTCCGGCGCGGTCACGAACGTCTGCGCGGATTTCTCGGGGTCCTTGTAGTACTCGATCGGGATGTTTCCCTTTCGGGCGACCTTGCCGACCACGGTCGATCCCGGTTCGACCGGACGAAGCTCGTCGTCGAGCACCACGGTGTCGAGGATTGCTTTGACCTTCGGGCCTCGCGTCGACTCCTCACCCGACTGGACCAGCGTGTACCCGTTCGATCCGCTCTCGGACGCGCCGATCGCCTCGGTGAGGATCACGTTGGGCAGTCGCTCGAGGAAGCGTTCCTTGACCGCGGGCGAGAACACCGCCGCGGTGCTCGAGAGCGACACCAGTGACGAGAGGTCATGGTCAGCCCCGGGCTCGTCGAGTGCCTCGACCAGCGGGCGACCCATCGCGTCGCCGGTGATCATGATCCCGTTGACCTGCTCCTCCCCGACGAGCTGCCAGACCTTGTCGGGATCGAAGTGGGCGACGAGAACGATCTTGTTGCCCTGAAACGCGCCGCCCATCACACCCCATTGGGTCGCACCGTGCATGAGCGGCGCGATTGGGAGCATCGTCCCCGGCTGGCGCTCCTTGGCCCGCGCCACGAGTGCCTCGGGGCGATCCACCCGGGTGTTGGTCGTCGGATCGATCCCACCGCCCAGGGCGAAGAAGACGTCCTCGTGGCGCCACACGACGCCCTTCGGCATCCCCGTCGTTCCCCCGGTGTAGAGGATGTAGCGATCGTCGGGTGAGCGGGGCCCGAAGTCGCGAACCGGTGAGCCGCTCGCCATCGCGGTCTCGTAGTCGACCGACTCGAGTCCCATGAGGTCCGCCCCCGAGCTGTCATCGATCACGATCGAGTGCGTCAAGAGCGGCAACGTGTCGATGACGTTCCGGACCCGGGGCGCGAACTCGCGCTGGTAGACGAGAGCTTTCAGATCCGCGTTCTCGAACAGGTAGGTGAGCTCGCCTTCGACGTATCGGTAGTTGATGTTCACCCACACGGCCCGCACCTTGAACACCGCCCAGAGGGTCTCGACCCACTCGACCGAGTTATACGCGTAGATCCCGACGTGGTCGCCGGGCCCAATTCCGTGGTCCGCGAGGTGATGCGCGAGACGGTTCGCGCGTTCTTCCATCTCGGCGTAGGTACGGCGCTGCCCTTCCGCGACCAGGTACTCGCGGGAAGCGAAGTGATCGACGGCGTGCTCGAACAGATCAGCGAGGTTGAACTCCATTGCGCTGCACTCTACGGGCCGACCTGACGGCCCGTCAGACAGGAACCGCGGCTCGACCGAGGGTGGTTCGCTGCCGGTCGAGCCGGCCTCCACCCGGCGACGGGCGCCGACTCCCTCCCACGGCCGGCTCGTGGCGCACGCGCGGCGGTTGTGGTTCACTGACGCCCCCGTCAGTCACCAGGCCGCGAGGGAGAACCCGTGGACCGCACACCCGTCATCGTCGGGACTGGTCTGTCCGACTATCCAAAGGCGCCGCATCTTGACGGTGTCCAGCATCACGTCCTCGCGGCACGGCGGGCCATCGCCGACGCGGGGATCGAGAAGTCGACACTCGACGGCTACGTCGGCGTGGGCGGCTCGGGCGGGATGATGATCGACGATGCCGTCACGATGGCGGAGTACCTGCGCATCGATCACCGGTACATCGACGGGACGATGACCGGCGGGTCATCATTCGAGTTCCACGTCCAGCACCTCGCGGCCGCGATCCGCGAAGGCCTCTGTGACACGGCCCTCGTCACCTACGGGTCGGACCAGCTGTCCCGCATGGGACGCATGCTCGGAACCGGCGGCTTCCAACGTCCCGGGCAGCGGGTCACCGGCCCGATCCAGTACGAAGCCCCGTACGGCAACTCGTTGGTCGGCGCGTACGCGATGCACGCCATGCGCCACATGCACGAGTTCGGGACGACCTCCGAGCAGCTGGCCGAGATCGCAGTCGGCGTCCGCGAATACGCGATGCTGAATCCTCACGCGATGTACCGGGACCCGATGACGGTCGACGACGTCATCAACAGCCGCATGATCGCCGATCCGCTCCACAAGCTCGACTGCTGTGCCATCACCGATGGCGGCGGCGCGTTCATCATGACAACAGCAGAACGCGCCAAGGACCTGCCCCAGCTTCCCGTCTACGTGCTTGGCGCCGCAGGGGCACAGACCCACTGGAACGTCGGGCAACAGGTCGACTTCACCAGCTGCGCCGGGGCCCTCGCGGGCCCCGTGGCGTTCGGTCGCGCGGGGTTGACGCCCGACGACGTCGACATGCTGATGTTCTACGACTCGTTCACGATCACCTGCCTGATCCTCCTCGAGAGCCTCGGGTTCGTCCCGAAAGGTGAGGGTGGCCCCTTCGTTGCCGAAGGGAACCTCAAGAAGGGTGGCCGCTGGCCGCTCAACACCGACGGCGGTGGCCTCTCGTCGTGTCATCCCGGGATGCGGGGAATCTTCTTGATCATCGAGGCCGTCCGTCAGCTCCGAGGCCAGGCCGGTGAGGCCCAGGTCCCGGATTGCCGGGTGGCGTTGTGCGCCGGGTCCGGTGGCTGGCTGAGCTGCATCGGCGTCGCGATCCTCGGCGCCGACCGTCCATGAGAGGGACACCATGAGCGACGTCACGACGGCCGACGAGTGGACGAAGCCGCTCCCGCAACCCGACGATGTCAACCGGCCCTACTGGAACGCCGGGGTCGAGGGACGCCTCGTCATCCAGCAGTGTCCGCGCTGCTCGCACCGACAGTTCTACCCCCGAGCCCTCTGCACCCAGTGCGGCGACGAACCCGAGTGGATGGACTGCACCGGCCGAGGGACGGTGCACACGTTCACGATCGTCCGCCAAATGGGGATGCGGCCCTTCCGTGACGAGCTGCCCTACGTCGTGGCGATGATCGAGCTCGACGAAGGCCCTCTCATCATGGGCAACATCACCGACTGTGACCCGGAATCAGTTGAAATCGGCGCCCCCGTAGCGGTGCACTTCGTGCGCGCCGCCGACGACGTCGGTGTCCCGTACTGGCGTCTCAGCGCGGCCGGCTTCCGTCCTTCGGCGCGATGAAGACGATCGACGCCTCGGCGAGCAGCTCACCCTCACACGACGACCGGGCCCACACCCAGATCTTGCGGCCCTCGACGCGGTCGACGCCGGCCACATAGTCGATCCGGCGCCCGAGCGGCGTGGGCCGCAACATCTTGACCGTCAACGTGCCCGTATAGCCGGTTCGGCCGCCGGCCAACTGGGCGGCCCCCATCAGGTCGTCGAACGCGGCCGCCACGAAACCGCCGTGAACATGACCGACCGGCCCCTCGTAGGCGGGCGAGTAGACGGCCGCGCCAGTCGTGACCGTGTCCGTGACGGTCCACTGCACCGGCGGGGCCAGCGGGTTGCTCCGGCCGCTGATCCCGCTCCGCTCCAGGAGCGTCCCTTGGGCACCGGTCTGCGATCCGAGTCCGCCGGTGGCGTGCAAGCTCGGGAGCGGCTCGAGCGAGTCGGCTACGGCGCGCATGTGCTCGGTCGCGTCCTCGACCGCCTCGCCATCGACCGCGTCGCTGTCCAGATGCGCGACGAGCTCGATGACACGCTTAACTTCACCGACCAGCCGATGCTTGCGGGCCCGGGCCTCGTTCTCGGGCGGGTCGAGGGCGATGTAGGTGGTACGGGCGTCGGGGGGGAGGCTCACGCGGGAAGGATACGTGGGCGCGCGATCCCGAGAGTTCAGGGACGCGGACCGGGGACGCCTCGGAACGAGTACCGCTCCGACCCTCGCCCGTGCACGATCGTCTGCACGAGTCCGTGCTCGTCGCTCTCCAGCATGACGACGATGGCGTCCGCGACCTCGTCGGGGTCGAGCATCGGACGGCCCGCAGCGCTGATCGCCGCCTTCCGCTCGGGCGGCAGCAGGCCCGTGTCCACGCCGCCGGGGCAGATCGCGTGCAGCCGCACACCGGCAGTCGCGAGCTGTGGTGCGGCACTGCGGACCAGACCGACAATCGCGTGCTTCGTGGCCGCGTAGATCGGGTCGGCGTCGTAGGGACCCAAACCCGCGAGTGACGCCGTCGCGACGATCGCGCCACCGTCCGGAGCCATCAATCGTGCCAGCGCCTGGATTCCGAGCACGACGCCGTCGAGGTTCACCGCCCGGACCTGTCGGTAGCGCTCCACCGTCACGTCGAGGAACGCCTGTGGCTCCACGCTCGTCAACATCCCGGCGTTCAGCACCGCGCGCGCCACCCGACGCTCATCGGGTTGGAGCCAGGCTTCGAGTTCGGCCCAAGCCGTCGCGTCGCCGACATCGAGCGAGACGTAGGTGCCACCCATGCTGTCGGCAACGGCGCGACCGGCATCGTCGTCGATGTCGCAACACATGACCGCGAAGCCCTGGCCCGCCAAACGTCGCGCGGTGGCGGCGCCGATCCCGGACGCCGCGCCGGTGACGACCGCTACGGGCGGGGCGCTCACGTCGAGTCCGGTTCGCGGGGATCGACGAGGCCGATGGCCCGAATGGCGGGCGCGTGGCGGCGGAGCGTGTCGAGCAGCAACGTGTCAAGGGTCGGGTGGGGCACGACACAGTCGGCGCAGTCAGCCGACTCGAGGACCAGGCGCAGCGAGAGCAGACCGGCGTCGGCGTCCCACCCTTCGACCGTGACCCTCGCGCCATCGGGTCCGAGGAAACCCTCGATGGCGGCGAGGCCCGAGGTGAGCCCCGCGGGCCCGGCGATGTTCACGATTCGCCCAGCCGGGGCCGGTTGCGCGACAGGTGGGCACCGTTGTCAGCGAGGACGAGCTGACCGGTCACGCCGCGCCCCAGGTCCGACGCCAACGCCACGACCAGGGCGGCCAGGTCGGCGGGCTCGTTCAATCGCCCCAGCGGGATGGACGTCACCAGCGCGGCGAGGTACGCCTCCGACAGTGCGGGCCGCACCGTCTCCGTCAGGGTCGTGCCCGGCGCGACCGCATTGACGCGGATGCCGAAGGTCCCGAGCTCGACAGCGAGGGTCTGGGTCAGGTGGTTGATCGCCGCTTTGGCGGCGCCGTAGGCGGCGAGGCGCAGCGCCGGCCGGGTGCTCTCGCCGGAGCTGACGTTCAGGATCACGCCACCGCGGCGGGCGTCGACCATCGCCTGCGCTTCGGCCCGGCAGCACGTCGCGGTCACGAAGAGGTTCTGCGACACGACCTCCGAGACATAAGCGCTGTCTTGGTCGAGGAACTCGTCCGGTGCGAGGCCCGCCAGGCTCCCGACATTGTTCACCGCGACGTCGAGTCGCCCGAGTTCGGTGACGGTCTGTCGCACCATCGCGCCGACGTTCGCCTCGTCCCGCACGTCAGTCGTGATCGGCACGACGCGCTGCCCTTCGGCGTTGATCAGCGCGGCTGCCTGGGTGAGTGCCGCGCCGTCTCGGTCGGCGACCGCGACATCGCAGCCGGCACGGGCCAGCCACCGGGCTATCTCGAGGCCGATCCCGGAGGCCGCGCCGGTGACCAATGCGGAGCGCCCGGCGAGGCCGAGGTCGATCACGGCTCGAGCACGACCTTGATCGCGCCGTGCTCTCGGTCGGCGGCGACCCGGAAGGCGGCCGCAGCCTCGTCGAGCGGGAACCGGTGGGTCACGAGCGTCGCGGCAATCTCGGGGTTCCGAGCCAGCAACGCCGCCGCATCGTCGAGGTCTCGCCCGCCGGGATGCGTCCCGTAGGTATACGACCATCGAAAGGTGAGCTCCTTCATCAGCGCGGCGATCCCCGGCACTGGGACAGGCTGCCAGTGCGTGCTGAGGAACAGCACCTCACCGCCGGGTCGGCACAAGCCCGCAGCCGTCGCGAGCGCCGCCTCCGTACCGGCGGCCTCGACGACCACGTCGTACTCGCCGTCGTCGACGATCGTCGCTTCGAGTCGCTCACCCGCGACTTGCTGGTGCGGATGACGGGCCACGAGGCCGACGCCGTCACATCCGGCACCGCGGGCCGCGGCCACCGCGGCCAGCCCGATCGCCCCCGCCCCGACGACCGCGACGCGCGTCCCGGCCGTCACGGCCGCGATCCGCAACCCGTGCACGGCGACGCCGAGGGGCTCGACCAGGCACGCGTCCCGAGGATGGAGCCCGACCGGCAGCGGGATCACCGCATCCTCAGGCACCACGACCCGCTCCGCCATGCCGCCGTCCACCGCAACCCCGAGCATTCGCTTCGATCCCGTGCGACAGCGGTGGCGGGCGCCGGCCTGGCACTGGTCGCACACCCCGCACGGGTCTCCCGGGTCGACTGCGACCGGGGTGCCGTCGTCCAGCGCGCCCGCGAACTCGTGGCCGAGCGTGAAGGCCAGCGGTCCCAGCTCCACCAGGTGCAGGTCACTGCCACAGATCCCGGCCGCGCCGACATCGAGGAGGCGACCAGCGCCGGCCGGTTCGGGCACCGCGACCACCGCGATCCCATCCGCCGTGCGGCGGACGGCCCTCACCGGTCGCCCGTGACGAGCGAGAGCACCTCGTCGACGACCCGTTCGGCCCGGTCGACCACGTCAGCCTCGAGGATCCCGCCGAGGGGATGCTCCACAACCGCGATCCGCGCCTGCGGCAGGCCGTACGAGTCGGCAACCTGGCGCGCCAGCGCCGCGAACGAGGCCGTCGCGACGAGCACGGTCGGGACGCCCGCGGCTTCGAGCCGCACGAGGTCGTGGACACTCCACGACGTACACGATCCTCAATCCGCGGAGCCGGTGACCACGACCCGGGCCGCCGCGAGCTGTCGGAGGATGTCAGGCTCGGCGGGCTCGGCGGCCGTCGCCTTCGCCGCGACGAGGGACACGACCGCGTCGGTGCGAACCGCGAGGCGCTCGGCGATCGTCGTCAGGAGGAGACGGGCGTTGGGCTTGCCGTTGTCGAGGACCGCCAGCTTCTGACCCGCCAGCGAGGCGACAGGGGCGGCGGCGAGCGCAGGGGCCGAGGCGATCGTGCCTTCCGGCGAGAGCAGCCGCACCGGTGGGCTCACGGCTCGATCGCCACCGTCACGCTCTTGGTCATGCCCCAGCTCGGGATCACACAGGAGTGCTTGCCGGCGCCACCCGCGACGAGAACCCGGATGTTGTCGGGATCGTCGGTCATGGGAAGCAGCACCGAATCGTCCTCGATCGCGGCGAGCCAGGGAACCCAGGCGACGGTGTCGAACGCTTCGCGCAGGACGCCGCGGGGGAGTCTCGCCCGTTCGTAGAGGAACGACTGCACGTCGCGGCGACCCCACCCGTGGCCGGCGATCGTGGCCGCGTGCTCGGGACACAAGATGACAAAGAACTCGCCCTGAGAGATGCACGCGTTGTTGGTCCCCAGGGTGGCCATCACCGACGCGGCCTTCGTGAGCAACCGGATCGGCTCCGCGCTCTCCATGTCGTGGAAGTTGTGAGGGTTCTCGCCGCACGCGACCGTCACCGCGCTCGCAGCGTCGATCCCTCGGCTGCGGTGGTAGGCGGTCCACGGGCTCGCGTCGACCCGCTCCGCGATGCAGTACGTGTACTTGCTCGGCTGACCCTGGGTCGAGGCGTCGCCCGCACCAGGCCGGGCGCCCCCGACGTGCATCAGCACGAAGCGCACGGCCCGTCCCACGCTGGCGTTGGCTCGGTTCCCGGGTCCGAACGTGCCGGTCCCGGCGTTGAAGCCGCACCGGTCGACGACCTCCCCGTGGACGATCACCAGCGGCGCCACCGGATGCGTCGTCGCCTGGACCCCCCGGAGGTTCACCTCCGCCCGGGTCAATGCTCCGACGGCTGCCGCGACCACGGGCAGCAGCTCGGGTTGACAGCCTGCCATCACGGCGTTGATCGCGACCGTTCGCACCGTCGCGGCCCCATCCCGAGGTGGCACCACCCCGAGTGACGCGTCGGGGTCGGCGCCACCGACGCCGAGCATGCGCTCGACCCGTTCGGTCGTCGGCGCCACGACGGGCAGGCCATCACCCCAACCCCGGGACTCCAGCAGCGCCCAGAGTGCCTCGGGCGACTCGTCGGCGACCTCGACGACCCCGTCACCATCGTCACCGGTGAGCATCTGATCCGGAAGTGCCATGATCCCCTGAGGCGCGTCAGCGCCACGAGTGTACGGGGAGGCCGCCGTGGGCGCCCTCGAGGGACGAGTCGCTGTGATCACCGGTGCCGGCCGGGGGATGGGCCGCGAGCACGCCCGCCGGTTCGGAGCCGAAGGGGCGTCGCTGGTCGTCAACGACACCGGCGCGGAGCGAGACGGCACCGGATCAGATCCCTCGGTGATCGAAGCGGTCGCCGCGGAGCTCGAGCGCCTCGGCGTACCGGTTGCGGCGAGCACCGACGACGTCACGACGATGGATGGCGCTGAGCGGGCCATCCAGCTCGGGATCGAGACCTGGGGCCGGGTCGACGTCCTGGTCAACAACGCCGGCATTCTGCGCGACCGGATGTTCGTCAATATGAGCGAGGACGATTGGGATCTCGTGGTCCGAGGCCACCTGCGGTCGACGTTCTGTACGACCCGAATCGCGGCTGGGCACTGGAGGAGCCGAAGCAAGGACGGCGAGTCGGTGCGGGCCTCGGTCGTCAACGTCTCGTCGACGTCGGGTCTGCTCGGTGCCGTCGGTCAGAGCAACTACGGGGCGGCGAAGGCCGGGATTGCGGCGATGACCATCATCCTTGCCCAGGAGCTGGATCGCTACGGGGTGCGGGTCAACGCCATCGTCCCGGTGGCGCGGACCCGGATGACCGAGGAGGTCGCCGGCATCGCGGACCTGGTTCGGGCCCCGGAGGACCCGAGCGAGTTCGACACCTATCACCCGGCGAACGTCTCCCCAGTGGTCGGTTGGCTCGCGACGGAGGACTGCCCGATGAGCGGCCGGGTCCTCTACGTCCGCGGGGGTGAGCTCCGGGTCATGGAAGGGTGGCGGCACGGGCCGGTCCTGGAGCACGACGGCCCCCGCACCGTGGCCGACTGTGCCCGCGCGCTCACCGACCTGGCGTGACCGATCGGCGACGCGGCGTGGCGGCCGGTTCTTCGGGCCGCGTGGACACCTGACGGTCCGTCAGTTAGATTTCCGCGCAAGTTCACAAGGTCGGTGCCCTCGGGCGGCCGGCGAACAAGGGGGGTACCGTGAGGCGATTCCGCTGGCTCATCGCGCCGGTCGTAGTGACGGGCATGGCCCTGGCCATGAGCGGTGTAGCCCCCGCCCAAACCGGCGGCGGCAGCACCACGCGCACCGCGCCCGACTTCGGCGTCGACGCGAACACGATCAACATCACGGTCCCGGCCGCGATCGACGTACCCGGGTCCGCCGGCCTGTTCCAGGGGGCCATCACCGGCGTCAAGGCCTGGGCTGCCTACGAGAACGCCGCCAACCACGGCCTGGCCGGGCGCAAGATCGTCGTGACCGGCATCGACACGAAGCTCGGCTCGGAGAACGCCACCAGCGCGTTCATCCAGGGCTGCAGCAACAGCTTTGCCCTCATCGGGACCTCGGTCCTCCTGGCCCAGAACTTCAGCGACCTCCTCAGCTGCAAGGACAAGACTGGGGCGGCCACCGGCCTGCCCGACTTCCCCGTCGTCGTGACCGAGGTCGCTCAGCAATGCTCACCCACCTCGTTCCCGATCAACCCGCCCACGCTGGACTGCGCCACGAAGGATCAGCACCCCCAGACCTACCGCGCCGGCACCGGTCCGGCGTCGTACTACGTGAAGAAGTTCGGCAAGCTCAAGGGAGCGTTCCTGTTCCCGTCGCCGTCCGAGAGCGCGTCGGCCAAGGCCGCGCAGGTGCCGATCTTCGGCGCCGAGGCCCAGAAGGGGATCACGAGCATCTTCCAGCAGGACGTGTCGGCGTTGGCGACCCGGGGTGAGTACACCCCGATCGCGGCCGCGATCGCGAACAACCACGCCACCTACGCCCAAAGCGGCCTCGATGTGGCGGGCACCGTGAAGCTTCGCCAGGAGGCAGCCACCCAGCAGACCAACGTCAAGGTCTGGAGCTGCTCACTCCAGTGCTACGACACCAAGCTGATCCAGCAGGGCGGCGCCGACGTCGAGGGCGAATACGTCTACACGCCATTCCTGCCCTTCCTCGGCAAGAACGCTGAGGGCAAGCAGAACGCCATGCTCGCCAACTTCCTCAAGTACGACAAGACCCCGGACGGGTTCGGCATCCAGGCCTTCGCCGCCGGGCTCTACTTCAGCGACCTCGTGAACAAGGTGGTCGCAAAGGGTGGCCCGAACGCGCTGACCCGCAAGGCGGTGCTCGCCCTCGCGCCGACGGTTCACAACTTCAACGCCGGCGGCATGATCGGCACCACCGATGTCGGCGCACGAGTGCCGAGCCCGTGCTACGTGCTCAACCAGGTGAAGAACGGCGACTACGTTCGCCTGTTGCCGGCGAGCAAGGGAACGTTCAACTGCGACGCCAGCAACGTGGTGACGGAGAAACTCGACCTAATCAAATAGGGCCGTACCTCAAGCTCGATGGCGGGCCGCCCGACGGTTGGGCGGGCGGCCCGTGCAGTTTCGTGGTGGGTGACCTCGGCCAGGAGGTGACGACCGGGTGGCGGCCACCGTCGAACGGATGAGCAGACGAGTCAGCGGCGGGCGGCTCCTCGCTGCCGGCGCCACCGCAGCCTTCGTCGGCTTCGTCGCGGTCCAGTTCTGGAACGCCAACCAGACCGTCGACTCGAACAAGATCATCCTCTTCGTCGTCGTCGGCGTGACGCTGGGGTCGATCTACGCAGTCGCCGCGGCCGGGCTCGTGGTCACCTATACGACGTCGGGGATCTTCAACTTCGCGCAAGGCGCGATCGGGATGATCCTGACGTACGTGTACTGGCAGCTGAAGGTCGGGTGGGGCCTTCAGACGATGCTCGCACTTGGGATCACCGTCCTCGTCGCGGCTCCGCTGCTCGGCGCGCTGATCGAGCGCCTCTTCATGCGACAGCTGACACGGGCACCACTCGTCGCCCAACTCGTCGCGACCGTCGGCCTCCTTGCCTTCTTCGTCGGGTTAGCGGACACCGTCTGGCCATCGGACACGTACCGCACGATCGGCACGTTCTTCGGGCCGGACAAGGTCCAGCTCGGCGGGACGTTCATCCCCTGGTTCCGGATCATCACGATCGTCGTCGGAATCTTCATCGCGCTGCTGCTCTGGGTCCTCCTCCGCCGGACTCGGATCGGCATCGCAATGCGAGCCGTCGTCGACAATCGGGAGCTGGCCTCCCTGAACGGCGCGCACCCGGGACGAATCTCGATGCTCTCGTGGGCGCTCGGCTCCTCGATGGCGGCTATGGCGGGCATCTTCCTCGCCGAGGAACTCGGAGCGCTGAGCTCACAAGGCTTGACGCTCTTCATCGTCGACGCCTTCGGGGCGGCGATCATCGGCCGGCTGCGCAGCCTGCCGCTGACGGTCGTCGGAGGCGCGGTCATCGGGTTCTCGTTGTCGTTCCAACGAAACTTCCTCGACCTCGGACAACGCTGGAGCGCGGCGGGCACGGCCATCCCTTCGATCATCCTCTTCCTCGCGCTGCTGTTCGTCCCGCAGACACGAATCGAGGGGCGACGCCTGGGTCGAGCCATCGCGGCGCGGGTCCCGACCATCAAACGAGCCTTGACCGGGTTCGTCGCCCTGTTCCTCGTCGTGGTCCTACTCGCCGCGCTGCTCGGCCGAGTCGACGTGCGGCGGGTCGAGTTCGCCATGATCCTGGCGTTCGCCATGCTCTCCCTCATCCCGTTGACCGGTTGGGCCGGCCAGATCTCGTTCGCGCAGATCACGTTCCTCGGCATCGGTGCATGGGCCGCGACGGAGTTCTCGAACAGCGGGGGAGCCGTCTTCGGTGTACATCTGTACCCGTCGGGTAGCCCGCTCGGCCTCCTCATGGGCGCGGTGGTCGCGGTACCGATCGGCCTCCTCATGGCCTTGCCTGCCCTTCGCCTTCGCGGCCTCCACCTCGCGCTCGCATCGATGGCATTCGCGCTGATGGCCGTGCCGTTGTTCTTCGATCAGCCCGAAGTGTTCGCCAGCTCGGCCCGCTATGGCGCTCCGATCGGGGTGTTCGGCTACCACTTCAACGAGCCGTTCACGGTGCTCGGAATCCACTTCGGCACCGACTCCGGCTTCCTGCTCCTCACCACCGCGCTCTTTGGTGCCGTCGGGCTCGGCGTTGTCGCGCTGCGGCGGGGCGCGTTCGGCCGACGGTTGATCGCGATGCGCGACAGCCCCGCCGCCTGCGCCACGCTCGGGGTCAACCTCCGCGCCACCAAATTCGCCGTGTTCGGGATCTCGGCCGGGATCGCCGGCTTTGCCGGTGCGCTGCTCGCCGCGGCGCAAGGATCGGCGCAGACCACCGACTTCAGCGCGTTCCAAGGCTTGCCCCTCCTGCTGCTCCTCGTCGTCGGTGGCGTCGGCGTCGTGAGTGGCGCCCTGCTCGGAGGGTTCCTGCTCCAAGGCTTCACCGTCTGGCTCACGGCGTGGTTCCCGGGTGTCACCGTGCTCGAGTGGTGGCAACGGATGGGTCCCGGACTCGCCGGCGTCGGGATCGCCCGCCAGCCCGACGGCGTCATCCCAGAGGTCGGACACGACCTGCGCGAACGTCGCTGGCGATCTCGAGCGCCAGACCCGGGCAATGACGTGTCGAGCCCATCAGCGCCGCCGCCTCCGGTTGACACGCCGCCGACCGAGGCCCCGGTGGGGCGGCCCTGACCATGAGCCTGCTCGAGATCGCGGGGGTGTCGGTTCGCTTCGGCGGGTTGGAGGCCCTTGGCGACGTGTCCATCGGCGTCGATGCGGGCCGCGTCACCGGGCTGATCGGCCCGAACGGCGCCGGGAAGACGACGCTGTTCAACGTCATCACCGGCCTCCATGCCCCCGACGCGGGCCGCGTGACGCTCGATGAGAAGGACCTCACCAGCGCGAGACCGCACCGACGGGCCCGAGCTGGGATCGGCCGCACCTTCCAACGCCTCGAGACCTTTGGCACCCTGTCGGTGCGCGACAACGTGCTCGTCGCGGCCGAGATGCGCCGCCAGTGGTCCAAGGAGCGGTTCAAGCCAGCTCCGGTCGTCGCCGAGCTCATCGCCCGGGTCGGTTTGGAGGCCGTGGCTGACGACTTGGTCGACACGCTCCCGACCGGGACCCAGCGCCTTGTGGAAGTGGCCCGGGCGCTCGCGGCGAAGCCCCGGGTCCTCCTCCTCGATGAGCCATCGGCCGGTCTCAACGAGCACGAGACGGAGTCCCTCGCGGCGTTGCTTCGCGAGCTTGCCTCGACTGGGCTGGCGGTCCTACTCGTCGAGCACGACATGGGACTCGTGATGAACGCGTCCGACCGGATCTACGTCCTCGACTTTGGGCGAATCATCGCGGTCGGCGACCCGGCTCAGGTGCAGGCCGACCCGCTCGTTCGCGCCGCGTACCTCGGTGAAGGCGACGAGGAAGCCGACGTTCCCGCCGAGCAGCGCGACCTGCGCGACGAGATCGTCGTCGACGTCGGACCGGGGGCACCGTCCGATGACGGCCCGGGCCGGGACGACCAGTCGGCGGGTTTCGCCATCGAGCTGGTCGAGGTTCGCGCCGCCTACGGGACCATCGACGTGCTGCACGGCGTCACGCTGCGCATCCGGCCCCAAGAGGTGTTCGCCCTCCTCGGCCCCAACGGGGCCGGGAAGAGCACCACCCTGCGGGTGGCCTCCGGTCAGCTGCGCCCCACGGCTGGCACCGTGTCGTTCTACGGGCAGCGGGTCAACGGCTGGTCATCGGACCGGCTGGCCCGCAACGGGCTCTGCACCATCCCGGAGGGTCACGGCGTCTTCCCGAACCTCACCGTCCTCGAGAACCTCCGGATGATCACCTACACCGGCGCCTCGTTCCGTGACGTCGAAGAGCAGGCCTATCACCGGTTCCCTCGGCTCAACGAGCGGCGCAAACAGCTCGCCGGCACCCTCTCGGGCGGGGAGCAGCAGATGCTCGCCATGGCCCGAGCCATGGCCGCCAACCCCCGGGTGCTCCTCCTCGACGAGGTCTCGATGGGGCTCGCGCCGCTGGTCGTCGAGGAGATCTACGAGGTCGTCAGACGAATCGCGACCGAAGACGTGGCGATCCTCATCGTGGAGCAATTCGCCCACGAGGTCCTCGGCGTCGCCGACGTCGCGGCGATCATGCTGCACGGACGGGTGCAGTACGTCGGGAAGCCCGCCGAGGTCAACGAGGCCCTCCAACACGCGTACCTCGGCGGCTCCATCGAGACCGAGCTGCCGACCCCCCGTAGCCCGGGGCTGACCGCCAGCCCAGGTCGCGCGCAACCGGACCTCTAGGGCTCATACGTCCCGTCGTCACGGCGGACCCAGCCTGACGCGGCGTGACTGCCGCCATCGACGTGCAGCACGGTGCCCGTCACCCAGCGGGCGAGATCGCTCGCCAGGAACACCACGGCCCCGGCGCAGTCGTCGACGTGACCCCAGCCGAGCGGGACCTTGCGGTCGTACGCGTCTCGCTCGCCCTGGGAGACCGCGTCGGCCAACGACTCGTCACCGGGGGTCGGCATGGCGTCGGGGGCGATCGCGTTCACGCGGATGCGTCGAGGGGCGAGCTCGAGGGCCAGTGTCTTGGTGAGGCTCTCGACGGCCGCCTTCATCGCCGCGTACACACCGAAGCCCGGGGCCGCCCGTGACGCCTCGATCGAGGTGATGTTCACGATCGAACCGCCCGCCGACATGAGGTCTGAGCAGCCCCGCACGAAATGCGTGACACTGGTGAAGTTCTCGTCGACGAGGGAACGCTGCCCCTTCTCGCTCACCTTCTCGAACGCCGCATAGAACCCGCCGCCGGCGTTGTTGACCAGCACATCGACCCGGCCGTACTCGCGCTCGATGGCGCCGAGCCAGGCCCGCACCGCCTCGCCGTCGCGTACGTCGAGGACGCCGGTCACGCAGCGGCGGCCAACGGTCTCCACGTCGCTGGCCGTCGCGGCCATGCCCTCAGCGTCCCGGTCGCAGATCGCGAGGTCGGCACCGAATCGGGCCAGTGTCGACGCGGTCGCGGCGCCGATCCCCTGCGCCGCTCCCGTCACGACCGCGACTCTCCCGTCGAGGGACACCGCGTCGGGGCCGAACGGCATCGCTACCGCACCTGGGGTTGGATCCGCTGGCCGGCCTCGAAGCGCTGCTGGCCCTCCGCGATGGCGTCGCTGTCACTCCCGAGCCCGATGTAGATCTTCGCCAGATCCAACGCCTGGGAGCGGTGGAGCTCGCGGGCTAACCAGATCGACCGCACGGTGCCCTGCGTCGCCACCGGTGGAGACGCCGCGATCTGGGCCGCGAGCGCATGAGCGCGGGCCAGCAGCTGATCGCCGGGAACCACCTCCTGCACCAGGCCCACCTGAAGCGCGCGCTGAGCCGATAGTCGCTCGTAGTTTCCGAGCAGAGTCAGGCGCATGATCTCCCCGAATGGCATTCGGGAGCGCATCAGGATCGGCTCGAACGCCGCGGTCATGCCGTAGGTGACATGCGGATCGAAGAACGTGGCGTGCTCGGCGGCGAGGATCGTCTCGACCTCGCCCAGCATGTAAAAGGCCCCGCCGCAGGCCATGCCGTTCACCGCGGCGATCACCGGCTTCCAGCAATCGGCGCTCTTCGGGCCCAGCAGCAGGCCCGGGTCGTCCATCATCCACGGGCCGCTTGGCTGCGGGATCACGTCCTGACGGTCGATCCCGGTACAGAACGCCCGGTCCCCGGCGCCCGTCAGCACCACCACGCGCACCTCATCGTCGAACCGGAGGTCACGCCAGAGGCCGTGCAGTTCCCGGGTCAAGATGGTGTCGAAGCTGTTCAGCCGTTCGGGTCGGTTCAACGTGATCGTGGCGACACCGTCGGTGACCTCGAACAGGAGGGTCTCGAGCCCGGGCACGGCGCGAGGCTACCGACGGTTGACGGCTCGCCACCCTGTTCCTACCGTTCGCCGGCGATCCCGGGAGGAGCGGCCATGACAAGCACCGACGACACCGCCGTTCCCGACTACGCCGACTCGCTGGGCCTGCACGGCCGGCGGTTCCTGGTGATCGGCGCCGGCCAGGGCATCGGCCGTCAGACCAGCCACGCCTTGGCGCAGCTCGGAGCCCGCGTGGTGTGCGCGGACGTCGACCCCGTTCGGGCCGCCGAGGTCGCGACCGAGATCGACGGGACCGCCCTGGTCGGCGACGCCACCCGCCGCCCCGACGTCGAGCGGATCATCGAGGACGCGGCGCGCACGCTCGGCGGGCTCGACGGGATCGTCGACATCGTGGGGATGGCACACTTCGCGTCGCTCCTCGACCTCACCGACGACGAGTGGGACTGGCACTTCGACGTCGTGCTGCGCCACGTCTATCTCGCCCTCCAGATCGGAGGTCGAGCGCTCGTCGCCGGCGGCGGTGGGGTGATGACCTTCGTCGCGTCGGCGTCGGGAATCACCTCCGCCCCTCGCCACGCGGCATACGGCGCCGCCAAGGCCGCACTCATGTCCCTCGTACGGACGGCGGCGGTCGAGCTCGGACCCTCCGGCGTGCGCGTCAACGCCGTCGCGCCCGGCGTCGTCTGGACCCCGAGAATCTCGGTACAGCTCGGCGACGAAGGTCGAGCCCGGAACGAGGCGAACACCCCACTTCGCCGTGTCGCCCTTCCGGCCGACATCGCCGGTGCCTTGCTGTTCCTCTGCTCCGACCTGGCCGCATACGTCTCGGGCCAGGTCATCGTCGTCGACGGGGGAGTGGGCGCCAAGTTCCCCTACCCGATGGGCGACGCTTGACCGCACCCGGTTCGGCC
>DAIPLE010000293.1:0-2274 GCA_036769425.1 Actinomycetota bacterium | reverse complement strand
CGAGGCAACCCGCCCCACCGCCATGGCCCCTCGCGACGCTCCGCTCCGCAGTCGCCGCGCCCCCGCCCCCCGACGCCGGCCGAGGCCGCCGCGGCGGGGCCCGGTGGCGGTGCTCGCCGTGCTCCTCTTCGTCGCCGGGGTCGCAGCCGGCTACCTGATGGTGCGAGCGGCCGGAGCCGGGGCGAGTCCGCCGGGACCGGCGCCGTCGGCACCCGCACCGCGGACCCTGGCGACCCCCGCCGGGGGCTGAGCCACGCCACCCGCCGAGGAGACCGACCCGGCCGACGGGTTCCTCGCCGCCGCGGCCGCCGGCGGTGACCGCGACGCCCTGGAGCGGCTCCTCGAACGCCACGCCGACCGGGTGCATGCCATCTGCCGGCGGGTGGTCCCCCACCCCGAGGACGCCCTCGACGCGACCCAGAACGCCCTGATCGCCGTCGCTCGCGGCATCGGCCGCTTCGACGGTCGGTCGGCCTTCACGACCTGGCTGTATCGGGTGGCCATGAACGCTGCGCTCGACGAACTGCGCCGTCGCGCCCGCCGCCCGATCCCGGTGGAGACCCTGCCCGAGGCAGTCACCCCGAACGCCGCCACCGACGGCGTCGAGGCCCGCGTCGACCTCGACGCGGCGCTCGGCGCGGTCCCGGTCGACTATCGCGTGGCGGTCGTGCTGCGCGACCTGTGCGACCTCGACTACGCGGAGATCGCCGCGGTGCTCGACGTGCCGGTCGGGACGGTGCGATCCCGGATCTCGCGGGGCCGAGACGCGCTGGCAGCGATCCTCGGGAACTCCGACCGGGACACCCGTCGTCCAAGCGAGCAGCGATGACCGACGACCCGACCGTCCGCCGACCCGGTGCGGCCCCCGAGGAGTGCGCCGACGAGCGCGACGAGCAGCTCGCCGCGCTCCTGGCGGTACCACCGCTGGAAGACCACACCCGCACCCGTCTCGTCCGCCGGGCCCTCGACGAGGTCTCGGCGTCGACGCCGCGCCGGTCCCGCCGGGCGCTCCCCATCGTCGCGGCGGCGACCCTGCTCGTGGTCGCCGTCACCGGCGGGTTGCTCCTCGCCTCGGGCGGCGGTGGGCAGAGCCCCACGGCGAAGCGCGCGTCGCAACCTCCTCCCACCGCCGGATCTCAGGCCCCGGCACCCGGTTCAGCGGCTGAGTTTGCTCCTCGAGATCTCGGCGCGGTCGGAGACGTCACCGGCCCCACCCAGCTCCGACGGGTCGTCAACGGACTGGCGGGTGCGGCGATCGGCTCGCTCGACACGATCCGCGAAGCCTGCGGCAACGTCGGCCCGGTCGCGGGCGTGACTCGATTCGACATCGTCGGCACCGGCGTCGACGCCGGCCAACCCGCCGCGATCATCGTCGGCCGCGACACCACCGGACGCCGGGTCGCCGTCGTCGTGGCGCTGCACGGCTGCCGAGCACTGCAGCGCCTCCCTCTCCGGTAGGTCGGTCGACACCCGGGTACGCTCCCCACGCCCTGGCCACCGACCCGTTGTGAGCGCATGACCGATTGGACCACCCAAGCCGCGGACGCGATCGAGGCCGCCGTCGACGCCGTCCGGGCACGGTCGGTGGTCCCAGCCCAGCGCGCCACCCGGGCGGTCGTCTACGGGCTGCTCGTCGCATTCTTCGCGACGACGGCGCTGATCCTGCTCACCATCGGGATCTTTCGCGGGCTGGTGCTCCTCACCGGCGATGCATGGATCGCGCACCTCAGCGTCGGCGGAATGCTGGTCCTCGCCGGCGGGTTCTGCTGGTCACGACGCACGAAGAAACAACAGCTCGCCTGACGACGAGGGAGGGGCAGCCATGACGGCGGTGCGGCCGCTCGTGATCGTCGGTTCGGGACCCGCGGGCCTGACCGCCGCGGTGTACGCGGCGCGCGCCAACCTCAGCCCTGTCGTGATCGAAGGTCTCGCCGCCGGAGGTCAGCTGATGCTCACCACCGACGTCGAGAATTTCCCCGGGTTTCCCGACGGGATCATGGGCCCCGAGCTCATGACGAAATTCCGGGAGCAAGCTGACCGGTTCGGCGCCGAGTTCGTCACCGCCGACGCGGACCGGGTCGACCTCTCGGGCTCCCCGTTCGGTGTCTGGGTCAGCGACACCGAGTACCGCGCCGAAACCATCATCATCTCGACCGGGGCGACGGCCCGGATGCTCGGCCTCGAATCGGAGCAGCGCCTCCTCGGACACGGCGTCTCGACGTGCGCGACCTGCGACGGGTTCTTCTTCCGAGGCAAACCGCTCGCGGTGGTGGG
>DAIPLE010000105.1:0-7488 GCA_036769425.1 Actinomycetota bacterium | reverse complement strand
AGCTACTTCACTCGTGACGACCTTCCTTTCTATTACGGCCTGGCTGACGCGTTCACGATCTGCGACGCGTACCACTCCTCGGTGATCGGCCCGACGATGCCGAACCGGCTCTACTCGCTGTCGGGGACGATCGACCCTGCTGGGACGCACGGCGGCCCGGTGCTGTTCACGCCGTCGTTCACCGGTCCGACGGCGGCCGAGGCGGTCGGCAGCGTGAGCTGGTCCACGATGCCCGAGGCGTTGCTCGATCACAACGTGTCCTGGTAGGTGTACCAAGTCCCGGGCACGTCCGTGGGGGCCGGCGAGGACCAAAACCTGGGGCTGGGATTCAACGCGTTGCTGTACTTCAAGCAGTACCTGGCCAACCCGAACTCGACCCTCTACCAGCAGGCGTTCCTGCCCGCGTGGCCCGACGAGTTCGTCGCTGACGTCCAGAAGGCCACCCTCCCGCAGGTGTCATGGATCTTGCCCCCGCTCGTCGATTCGGAGCACCCCTCGTCAGCACCGGACAACGGGCAGGGTCACGTCCGTCAGGTGCTCGAGCCGTTGATGGCAAACCCCGAGGTATGGGCCAAGACGGTCGTGTTCTTCACGTACGACGAGAACGGGGGCTTCTTCGATCATGTCGCGCCGCCCACGCCCCCAGCCGGCACCCCCGGCGAATACGTCACCGGCAACCCGCTTCCCGCCGCGGCCCAGGGTCTCGCCGGCCCGATCGGGCTGGGGTTCCGGGTGCCGATGTTGGTGATCTCCCCGTTCAGCCGGGGCGGGTACGTGAACTCGGATATGTTCGACCACACGTCACTGCTCCGGTTCCTCGAGACCCGGTTTGGGGTCCCGGTGCCGAACTTGACCCGGTGGCGGCGCCAGACCGTCGGTGACCTCACGTCGACGCTCGATGTCGGGCACCCGAACCGGTCGATCCCGACGCTCCCGGCCGCAACGATCGACAGTCCGGTGCTCGCCGCCGAATGCCCCGACAACCAGACCCTCGGCGTGTTCCTGAACCCGGCGCCGGAGCTCAACGTCCCGGTCGGCACGCGTCTGCCTCGACAGGAACCGGGCGCGGCGCGTCGGCGAAAGGTGTCATAGCCCGACGGCACCTCATCGACCGAGCGCGGGATCGCAGCACTGCCGGCACGGATGACCAGCGATCGCAGCGGCCGGTAGGGTGACGACGCGTCGGACCGCGCCAGCTTCGGAGGCGACATGGACGTACGGTCAATCGAAGATGTCTCGCCGGTGGTCGAGCACAACGGAACCGTGCCGGTCTGGTGGCTCATCAACCCCCGGGAGATGAAAGAGATCACCGAAGGTGGCTACCTCGAACTCGCGAACGAATTCGAGGTCAAAGGCGGCGAACGAGTCTTCCCGCACACCCACCCGACGCACGAGTTCTATTACGTCACGTCCGGTCGGGGCATCATGACCGTCGACGGCGAGGACCGTCCGGTCGTTCAAGGTGACCTGGTCTACATCCCACCGGACGCGGTCCACAGCCTCCGTCCGGTCAGCGACCACGCACCAATCCACTGCTTCTGCTTCGCGGTCGCCGTCAAGGACGCCGGCCCGATCGACTACACAACCCACTGACCAGACGTCGTCACCTGCGAAGGATGATGCGGTGCGCGAACACCGATACACCCTCGAGTTGCCGCACTCCACCCGACGGCTTTGGGCACTCTTCCAGGACTATGACCACTGGGCCGACTACGCGCCGATGGTCAAGCGCGTCGACGTCCTCTGGCCGGGCGACGAGCATCACAACGGCCGCCTGCGACGCGTGATCTACAAGATGCCGTTCGGGCGGGAGGGCGCCGCGCTCGAGCTGGTCCATGACGTCGAACCCGAGGTCGGGTACACGTACACGATGATCAGCCGGGAACCTGGGAACGACCAGACCGGCCGCGTCCACCTGGAGCCCGTTACCGCCAACCAGACGCGGCTGCACTTCGAAGAGCGGTACCACATCACGAAAGCGCCATGGCGCTGGTTCGAGGGACCGATCTACGGGTTCATCAACCGACAGAACGAAGCCAGCATGCGCGCCGCATCGGCGTGGCTCGACCGTCACCCCGAATATCGATCGGACCTCGTCGACGCCGCATAACGTCGCCATGAAGCCCCCCACACCCCCCAGGCTGGGACGCTGACCGCGCGGGTGTCCGGCTAAAGGGCATCGCCACCCGGGCCGACGTCGGCGGGTCACCCGCCATCCGTGTCGACACGCCGAAGTGACGGCGGCGACCATTCGGGTGGAGGCCTCACGGAAATCGCCGGAATCACGGGGAATCAGGGGAATCAATCTGGGTCACGGGGCCAGGCCGCGACCGGGACGTAGGCGTCGAGCGTTGCCCCGCTTGGGGACCAGGGACACCCGGCCGGGGGAGGAGACCGGCGTGGCGGGCGGGCAACGCCGCGAGGCCCATCGGGGGGCGTCGAACGACAAGAATGCTGGCGGACCTCGGGGAGGACCCAGATGGCGGCGCTTGACGCTCCCACCCAGCCGCGGATCGCCCGATCCCGGCAGCGGCGTTGCCCGGCACCTCCACCTCGTCGCGCCATCACCCGATCGGCGGCGGCGACGATCGGGGTCGAGCTCCCCCAGACCGTCCAGCGGGTAGCCCCGCCGGTCGCGCCCACCCATACGCTCGCTCGCCCCTCGATGGAGTCGGAGTTCGAGCCGCGACGTTCGCGCCGATGGGTCGGAGTTCTGGTCGGTGCCCTGGCGGCCGGGTTGGCGACCGGCGCCGCGCTCGCGGTGAGCGGCATCGGCGTCCTCCCACGGGGAAAGACCGGACCGACCACGGCCCAGGCCGTCCGCGCCGTGCAGCGGCTCGGACCGCAGCAGAGCGCACCCCAAGACGTCCAGAGCACGTTCGCCGTCGATCAGAGCACCCGCTCCCTGTTCGACCTCGGGGGCCGCGTCCGGTGGCAGGCGGTTGGCCAAGCGCAGGCCACCGTGGACCTCAGTGCGGTGCGCGCGTCGGACCTGCATATCCGGGGTTCTCGAGTCAGTGTCCGCATCCCGGCCGCGCAGCTTGACCCGCCCGTGATCGACGACAGTCGCAGCGGTGTCGTCACCCGTGGCCGGTCGCTCCCGGACGGGCTAGGCGGCAGCGACATCAGCGCGACCGACGTGCAGCCCCAGGCGGAACAGCAGCTGTCCGACGCCGCCCAGGCCAAGGGGATCCCTGATGCGGCCCAGCAGTTGGCGATGGCGCGGGTGCGGGCGACGCTTCGCCGGCTCGGGTTCGCCGCTGTCGACGCCAGCGTCGCCGGGGCCTGACCGAACGCGCCACCAGCCTTCGCCCGCGCTGGTGGCGGACCCTTGGTCAGGGTCCGCTGGCGTTCGAGTAGATCCGCTCCGGGGAGACCAGCACCGCAGCTCGGCGGTCCTCCACCATCGCCCGGTCGTACTCCCCCCAGTCGTCGTGGGTGCCGCCCGCGGCCCGGAACACGTCTCGCAGCAGCGTGGGGAGCGCAGGAGAATCGAAGTCGGGCACGACGTCGTCGGGTCCGATGATCTCCGCGCGCCCCTCCACCGCGACCCACAGCCAACCCGACCGAGCCACGATGGTGATGCGGGAGTCGCGTCGCAGGTGACGAAGCTTCACGGCGCCGCCTCGGGCGACGAACGCCGCGACCTCCTCGGCGCGCCTCGGGTGGCGCAGCACGCCAACGTTGACAACAGAGGCCTGCACCCCACCGTCACGGCGGGTCGTGCACACGACTCCGAGGCCCTGCTCTGGCTCGAGCAGCGCTCGGAGATCGGCGAGCGACGGCATCGATGCCGAGTGTAGAAGCGTGACGGACCGGGGCCTGGCGGCGGCTCTGGTCGCGGCGCCGTGCCTCCACGGCGTCACTACAGTCGTCGTGTGGACGAGATCGACGTCGGCAACGACGGGCCAGACGATGCTGAGGGTGATCACGCCCCGGAACGACCGATCGACCGCTTTCGCCGCGGCGCCGTCGGCAGTGTCGTCGCGGCCGGCTTGCTCGGGCTGCGCGACGCGCTCGAAGGCCGCCCCGAGCGCGAGGAAGTGACGATCGTCTCGGAGGCGCCGGAGCGCGAGCCCGCCCCGATCGACGTGCAGCTCGACCTCGAGCACCCTGAACGGTCAATCGCGGTCGTGCGGCCGACACCCCCGACACCGCCCACACCCTCGCCGTAGCGCCGGACGCCGGACCGCCGGACCGCCGGACGCCGAGATACCGTGCCCACTGGTGGGGCCACTCTCGAACGACGACGTGCTCACCACGACCCGGGCGGTGCGTCGCCGGCTGGACCTGAGCCGGCCGGTCGAGCCCGAGCTGCTCACCGAGTGTCTCACCCTCGCCCTGCAAGCCCCCAGTGGGGGCAACGACCAGGGCTGGCATTTCGTCGTGGTCACCGACGCGGATCGACGCTCGGCGCTGGCCGAGATCTTTCGCCGCGGCGCGATCGAGTACTCGCAGCGCCCGAAGCCGTCGAGCACCGCACGACGGCCCCGCACCGAGACCGACCGCACTACCCGACGTCGAGTGATGACCTCCGCCGGCTACCTGTTCGAACATCTGCACGAGGTCCCAGCGCTGGTCGTCGCCTGCGTCGAGGGCCGCGTCGACGATGCGCCGCTCGTCGATCAGGCCACGACGTTCGGATCGATCCTTCCCGCGGTCTGGAGCTTCATGCTCGCTGCGCGCTCCCGCGGTCTCGGCACCTCATGGACGACCGTGCACCTCGTCTTCGAGGAGGAGGCTGCGGCATTGCTCGGCATCCCGTTTCGCGACGTCACGCAAGTGGCGATGATCCCCGTCGCCCACACCATCGGGTCCGAGTTCCGAGCCGCCAACCGTCACGACGTGACGGACGTCGTGCACTGGGACCGCTGGTAACCCGATCCTCAGCGCGATGGGCGGGCGGTCAGAGTCCCGCCTGGGCGATGGAGATGAACACGACGAACAACAGCCCGGCGAGGATCCAGACCTGACCGGGGGTGCTGAGCCAGCGCGAAGGCGACTGCCCGCGCTCCCAGGCACCGTTCAACCACCGCTCCCGTGTCGCGCCGACGACCCACACGCTCAGCGCTACCGCGAGCGACACTGCGAGGTATCCGCCGGCGACGTGGAGCCGCTCCACGGCGGCGGCATGGCAGGCGCCCGCGGGGTCGGTGACCGTCGAACGGTCCCGCCCGAGCTCGGTGACGGTGGTGCCGCAGGGGAGTGGGGCGTCGTTCGGTCCCGTCACCGCGAAGCCGGTCAGCAGAAAGTAGAGGGGAAGCGTCGCCGCGAGCACGAGCGCCACTGCGGCCACACGTTCGTAGTGCAGACGGATGTCTCGACCCATGGCCTTCCCGCCGTCTCCGTGACGAGATCGTAGGCGGCAGCGCGCGGACGCGAGCCGCGCCGGCTCACCGAAGACCCTCGTAGCTAGGGCAGCGGAACCGGTGCGGTGTAGTAGGCGGCCGACGCGGTGCGGAGGTACCCCCCGTCGTCGTCGCTGACGGTGGCCGGCTGGTTGTTGCAGATGGAACCGGTGCTCAGTCCGTCCGTTGTGCACGATGGGGCGGGGTTGGTGGTCCCGTCATGCTGGTCGTCGGTGTTCGTCGTGCTTCCGGCGTTGCCGCGTCCGAACAGGATGGCGATGATCCCCGTGGCTCGGAGCTCCGTGATGTGTCCGAAGAAGTACTCGGCTCGGTTGTCCTGATAGTGACCGGTCGAGTTGTTCTCGCTGCGCGACCACTGGTTCCCGAGTGGTACTTGCCAGATGATCGCCCGCCGTCCGGTCGTCGTCGTCACCGCGCTAATGAATTGCTCCCACCGGCTGAAGTTCGGGAGCGCGATGTTGAGCCGATCCCAGAACGCGTTCGGTCGGCCGAGGACGTATTTGTAGTAGCCGGCGTCGCGGTCACTCACGTCGTTGAAGACGAGGTCGTAGGTGGAGGTCCCGACCGGGGCGACGCTGACGCCACTCGCCGCGGCGAAGGATCCGGCGATGGCTCCTTGCGCGGCGGCGTCGAGTGCCGGGTCGGTGTCGCTTCCGATGTCGCGTCCGGTGGTCCAGTTGCTGACGTGGAAGGCCAGTTTGACGTTCGGTGCGTATCGGTCGCGGAGATGGAGGAGCGCGAGGTTGAAGCCTCGCCAGGTGTCGGGGTACGCGGCGACGTCCGCGAAGCCGGAGCTTGCCACCGAGGCTCGGAGCAAATCGGGGCTCTCGCCGGTCCCGCTGCAGAAGCCGTAGCAGGCCCCGAGGCGAACCGCCTGCTGCGCGTATCCGGACAGGTCCGGTTCGACGTGCACGATGGCCGTCGCTCCGTATCCGGGTATCCCGTCGGCGACGCCTGGGCCGAGGCGCTGCATGAGCTTCGCGAAGTCGGCGTAGTACGCCGCCATCAGCGCGGCGCTGTTCAAATTCGCCAGGTCGCGTTGGGCCTCGCCACACGCCGCGCAGGGTCCGGACGACTGGAGGAGCATGTAATAGGGGAACACCGGGATTGCCCCTCGGGCCTGCGCGTCGTGGGCATAGAGGAGCGGGAACTGCGCCGCGGCGTTCCACGTCGCCCAGCCTTGGCCGGTGTTCACACCGCCGGCGAGGTACTGGTAGGCGTAGTCGAAGGGGACACCGGAACCGGCCATCCATCCCGCCGGTGACGGCGCCAGGTCGCCCGGCCCCGCGCTGAGTCCGACACCGAAACGACCGGGCAGGCCCGCCGGAACCGCGCCGGGGGGCGTCCCCGGCACCGGGACGACCGGAGGCACGCCGCGGGGCGCTGGGGCACATCCCACGCCGACCATGACGGCCAGGACGAGGCTGCCCAGCACCGCTCCACGTCGGGAACGACCTCGGGCCCGTCGCGGGGACCGAGCCGATCGGCGGAGGAGCGGGGCGGAGGTCGTACCCCCACTATCGGCATCTTCGAGGCGAACACTTGAAGCGTGGGTAGTGGGTCAGTTTCGGCCCGTTGGTAGTGGGTCAGTTTGGATACAAACTGACCCACTACCGAAGCGTGCCTTGTGTCGAGCCCCGAGCCCGGGCGAGGATCACCGGTCAGCGACGACGAAAGGGGCGACGTGGAACTGCGACCGTTGGGCCGGACCGGGATCCGGGTGTCCGAGCTGTGCCTGGGTGCGATGACCTTTGGCCGCGAGGCCGACGAGGCGACGAGCATTTCGATGCTCGACCGGTTCCTCGACGCTGGCGGCAACTTCGTCGACACTGCCGATGTCTACTCCGACGGGGTCTCGGAGCAGATCACGGGTCGGGCCCTCGGCGCCAAGCGCGCCAATGTCGTGCTGGCGACGAAGGTCCGGTTCCCGACAGGTCCGGGACCCAACGACGTCGGGCTCTCCCGCCGCCACGTCCGCCTCGGCGTGGAAGCCTCGCTGCGGCGGCTCAACACCGACTGGATCGACCTCTACCAGGTGCACTGTTGGGACGAACGCACCCCGCTCGAAGAAACGCTCTCGACGCTCGATGACCTCGTGCGCGAAGGCAAGGTCCGATAC
>DAIPLE010000104.1:0-7538 GCA_036769425.1 Actinomycetota bacterium | reverse complement strand
CAGTGCCGAGACCGAGGCTGAGATCAGCGCCGGGACCGCTGCCGGGACCGACGCCCCAGCAGGCGCCGAGACCCCCGCCGCGGAGCCGACGGATGGCGAGCCGTCGGTTGAGGGGACCCCACCCCCGGGGTGAACCCTCGACGACGACACTGACCCGAGCCCACCGGGTCACGGCGGTGCCGGTTGCCCCTCAAGGTCCGCGGGGTGCCAGCCGACCATGAAGTCGGGACTGCCCTTGGGGCGCTAGGGAGACCCGACCGAGGAGCGATGCTGTGGGCAATCGCCGCACCCTGATCGCGGCCGCCGCCATGATCCTCGCCGCGGTGGCGGGGATCGGCGTCTATTTCTATGTGTCCTCTGCGGACAAACGGGCCCAGCAGAACGTGGCGGTGGTCGACGCGTTCGTCGCGTCCCAGGACATCCCGAAGGGGACCACCGGGGAGAACGCCGTCGCGAACGGGTTGATCACCCCGGCGAAGGTGCTGCGGGGCAGCGTGCCCCCCGCCGCGGTCAACGACACCAGCTTCTTGAAAGGCAAGGTCGCGGCCTCGACGATCGGGGCGAGGCAGTTCATCACCGGCTCGAGTTTCGTCGCTCCCTCTCAGGGTGGTGGCGGGTCCCTGGCCGCGGCGATCGGGACCAAAGGTCTGGTGGCGGTCACCGTTTCGGTCGATGCCGCGCACGGCGTCGCCGATGGCATCGCCCCCGGTGACCACGTCGACATCGCGGTCGCCGGCGACGCGGGTGCCCAGTATCTGCTGTCCGGGGTCCGGGTCCTCGCGGTGGGCCAAGAGACCGCGGCGAGCGCCCAGGGCGGCAACGGTCAGCCGAGCACGACCGCGGCGAACAGTGGGTTGATCACCTTCGAGGTGTCACCCGCCGACGCGCTGCGGGTGGTGGCCGCGAACCGGAGCGGGTCGCTATACCTGACGTTGGAGTCGTTGGGTACCACCACTGGCAACACGCCTTCGGTCCCGGCTAGCGGGCGGTAGGGCATGGCCGTCGAGTACGGCAGCGCGGCCGACAGCGCCTACCAACCGGCGCCAGCCCGCTACGACGTCGCGATCATCGAACCCGACGGGCGGCGCCGGTTGCGCCTCGGCACCGCGCTGGCGACCGCGGCGCAGTTCGACGCGGTCGAGGAGCTCGTGCAAGCGCTGCGTCCGGGCCGGCCGGTGGTGGCGGTCTTCGGGCCGGGCCTCGCCGCGCCGTACGGGTTCCAGCAAGTCAACCGGCTGATCGCCTCGTACCCCGACCTCGGTGTGATCTTCGCGGTTGACGAGGTGTCAACCCCGTTGCTGCAGGCGGCGATCCGGGCCGGAGCGCGCGACACCGTGGCGGTCAATGACCCGGTGGCACTGGCGCAGTCGGTGCAACGGGTCGGGGAGCTCCTCGCGGGGACCGCCAGTCGGGTCCCGGCCACCACCCCGGCACGCGCCGCGGCCGGTCAGCTCATCACGGTCTTCTCAGCAAAAGGTGGGGTCGGCAAGAGCACGGTGGCGATCAACGTGGCGGTGGCGATGGCGCATCGAAGCGTCGACCGGGTCGCGCTCGTCGACGCCGATCTCAGCTTCGGGGACGTCGCGGTGCTGCTCGGCCTGCCACCCCAGCACACCATCCTCGATGCGATCAGCGCCGCGCAGTACGGCGACATCGAGCTGGTTCGCAGCATGCTGGTCCCGCACCCGACCAGCGGGCTGCTGGTCCTCCCCGCGCCGACCGAGCCGCTGCTCGGCGGCGGTGTCGCGCCGAACGACGTCGTGTCGGTCTGTCAGGCGTTGCAGGGCATGTGCGGGTTTGTGGTGGTGGACCTGCCGTCCCAGCTCGATGACTACGCGGCGGCGCTCATCGAAGCCGCCGACACCGTGCTGCTGGTCGGGGGGATGGACATCCCGAGCGTGAAGAACCTCCGGATCGGCATGCAGGTCCTCGACCTTGGTGCCCTCGCCGGCCCGAAGCTGCGGCTGGTCCTCAACCGGTCGAACACCCAGGTGAAGCTCGATGTCCGCGAGATCGAGCAGGTCCTCGGATTGCGGGCCGACTTTCCGATCCCGGCTGACATCGCGGTGCCGATCTCGGTGAACGCTGGGGTGCCAGTCGTCGAGCACGATCCTCGTTCCCCGGCCAGCCGGGCCCTGGACCGGATTGCGGTGTCGCTCCTCGGCCCGGAACTCGCCGGTGGGAAGCGTCGCCGGCGGGGCAAGCGTGACCGTGGGGCCCTCCGATGACGATCACCGGGCAGTGGGCCCAACGGGAGCCGGTCCCGGTCGCAGGCGCGCCGCCCCGCCAAGGGCCGCGGGTCCAGGCGCTCGAAGACCTGCGCCAGAAGATGCACCAGTTCGTGGTGCAAGAGCTCGGTCCGCTCCTGTACGACCAGCGGGTCTCGGAGGGCGAGCTCCGCAAACAGGTCGAGGAGCAGTTGCAGCGGGCGATGGCCCAGGAGCGGCTGGCGCTCGGCCAAGGCGAACGCCAGGTGCTGATCCAGTCAGTGTTGGACGACATCCTCGGGTACGGGCCCATCGACCGGCTGCTGCGCGACCCGGGGATCAGCGAGATCATGGTCAACGGCCCCGACCACGTGTACATCGAACGCGACGGGAAGATCACCGGCACGGACGTCCGGTTCGTGGATGAGATGCACCTGCGGCGCATCATCGACAAGATCGTCAGCCAGGTCGGTCGCCGCGTCGACGAGGCGACCCCCATGGTCGACGCCCGGCTCCCTGACGGATCCCGGGTGAACTGCATCGTGCATCCCCTCGCGATCGGTGGCCCGTTCCTCACCATCCGGCGGTTCCGGGCCGACCCGTTCACGGTCGAGGACCTGGTGACGATGAGCACCATGAGCGAGCAGATGGCGCACTTCACCGAGTGCTGCGTGCGGGGTCGGCTGAACGTGGTGGTGAGCGGCGGGACCGGTACCGGGAAGACAACGTTGCTGAACGTTTTGTCGTCGTTCATCCCCGCTGACGAGCGGATCGTGACGATCGAGGACGCGAAGGAGCTGCAGCTCCAGCAGCCGCATGTGCTCTGCCTCGAGGCCCGGCCGCCCAACATCGAGGGCAAGGGTGAGATCCGGATCCGGGATCTGGTGCGCAACTCGTTGCGGATGCGGCCGGACCGCATCGTGGTCGGTGAGGTGCGAGGCGCCGAGGCGCTCGACATGCTCCAGGCCATGAACACCGGTCATGACGGGTCGCTGACCACGGTGCACTCGAACGCGCCGCGTGACACGTTGTCTCGGATCGAGACGATGACGCTCATGGCCGGGATGGACCTGCCGGTGCGGGTCATCCGGGAGCAGATGGCATCGGCGCTGGATCTGATCGTGCACCTGTCGCGGCTGCGGGACGGGACCCGGCGCGTGACGCACGTCAGCGAGGTGATGGGGATGGAGGGTGACGTCATCGTCCTCCAGGATCTCTACATGTTCGACTACTCGATGGGGATCGACGCCGACGGCCGGTTCCTCGGCCAGCTGAAGAGCACCGGGATCCGACCCGGGTTCTCGGAGCGGTTGGCGAACTACGGGGTGATCCTCGACCACGCGTTGTTCAGCGGCGAGGCGGTCTCGCGCCGCCAGGGAAACCGGCGGTAGGCGGCGGTGAGCGTGGCAACGTTGGGCGGGGTGCTCGCGGTGACCACCACCTGGAAGCTGGTGTTGCCAGTCCTGCTGGCCGCGTCGGTGCTGGCGTTCGCGTTAGCGATGCTGCTCATCACCGGCGATCACCGCAGCCGCCTCGAGCGGCGCCTCACCGGGTACGGGGAACCCGAACCGGACCCGCCAGAGCGGTCGGTGCCCCGCGGGGAGCAGATGCTCGCCGAGACCCGCCTGGTACAGGACATGGCAGAGTTCACCGGCCGGATGGCGGAGCGGGTGGGCCTGTTGAACCGGGTCGAGGAGAAGCTCGAGCAAGCCGACCTGCCGATCCGTCCGACCGAGGCGATCTTCTTCTACGGCGTCGGCGTGTTCGTGGTCCTCCTCGCCGCGCTGCTCCTCCTCGGGTTTCCGTCGGGGCTGGCTGTGGCGTTGTTCGCGGCGATCGGGCCGGTGGCGTTCCTCGAGCTGCGTCGCAAGCGTCGGCTGCGCAAGTTCGAGACCCAGCTGCCCGACGTGCTGACCCTGCTGGCCGGGTCGATGCGGGCCGGGTTCTCGTTCGCGCAGGGTCTCGAAGCGGTCGCCGAGGAGGCGCCGGAGCCGTCGGGCCGGGAGCTGCAGCGCTGCTTCACCGAGAGTCGTCTCGGTCGGCCGATCGAGGATTCGATGGAGGACTCGGCGAACCGGATGCACAGCGTGGACCTGATGTGGGCGGTCATGGCGATCCGCATCCAACGAGAGGTCGGCGGCAACCTGGCTGAGCTGCTCGACACCGTCGCCACGACGATGACACAACGGGAGCAGCTCAAGCACGAGATGCTGGCCCTCACCGCGGAAGGGCGACTCTCGGCATGGATCCTCGGGGTGTTCCCGCCCGGGTTCGCGCTGGTGTTGTTCACGATCCAGCCCGACTACATGAAGGTGCTGTTCCAGAACGGGATCGGCGTGATCGCGGTGATCGTCTCGGCGGTCATGGCCGCGATCGGGTTTTTCTGGTTGCGGCGCATGATGACGATCGAGGTGTAATCCGGTGCCGCTGCTGATCGCCGCTGCGCTCGCCGGGGCCGTGCTCCTCGGCGGCTTCCTGACCATGGGAGTCACGGCGGAACGCTCCGATGCCCGCGAGTCGCTGCGTCGCCTCGAGGGGTACCAGATCCAAGACGTCCGCGACCAAGAGATGCTGGCGCCCATCAGCGAACGGGTGGTGAACCCGCTGGTGGAGGCGTTCGCCGGGTTGGCGCAACGGTTCACGCCGCAGGGCTACCGGGATCAGGTGGCCCGCAAGCTGGTGCTGGGCGGCAACGCCCAGACGGTCAGCGTCGACCAGATCCTGGTGTGGAAGCTGGTAGGGCTGATGTCGGGGCTGGTGTGGCTCCCGCTGGTGCTGCTCGGCCTGGGGCTCACCGGGATCATCGCGTTCGTGTTCGTGGTGGTGCCCTGGGCGGCGTCGTTCATCCTGCCCGACGTCTACCTCACCCGGGCCATCGACACCCGCCGGCACGCCATCGCGGTGCAGCTGCCCGACATCCTCGACCTGTTGGTGATCTCGGTCGAGGCCGGCCTCGGGTTCGAGCAGGCCCTCGAGCGCACCACCTCCGCGGTGCCGGGTCCCCTGTCGGATGAGTTCCGTCGGATGCTGCGCGAGACCAACCTCGGGTCCAGTCGCGCCGACGCGTTGCGGGCCATGGACGTCCGTTCCGACGTCCCCGAGCTGCGCACCTTCGTGGTCGCCATGCTGCAAGCCGACACGTTCGGGGTCTCGATCGTGCGGATCCTGCGCTCCCAGGCCGACGAGATGCGGGTGCGACGCAAGCTCCGGGCCCAGCAGCAGGCCCAGAAACTGCCGGTGAAGATGCTGTTCCCCCTGGTGTTCTGCATCTTCCCGTCGATCTTCGTCGTCATCTTAGGGCCGGCCATGATCCAGCTGACCCACACACTCGGTCACATCCAGTGAGGTGGTGTACACCCCTGTGAGCCCGGTGGCGGTCGCCGCCGAGCCGCGCCGGGCCCGCCTCGACCTCGAGACGCCGGCCGGTGCCGCGGCGCGGCGGGCCCCCGGTCTTGGCGCGCTGTTCACCGCGGTGTTCGCCCTGTTCGGGTGGGCGCTCGGGATCGGACGGCTGTCGGACAACTCGTTCTTTTGGCATCTGCGCACCGGTCGGCTCATCCTCGACTCGGGGTTCCCGCACCGCGATCCGTTCTCGTTCACCGCGCCGGGGGTCCACTGGGTGGTGCAGTCGTGGCTCGCCGAGACGCTCTACGCCGGGGTCGACCGCGTCGCGGGCGGGCTCGGGATCCGGGTCCTCATTGGCTTGACCGGTGCCGCCATCGCGGTGCTCGCCTTCCGGTTGGCGTTGCGGCTGGCCCGGGACCGGGTGCGGGCCGCGCTGCTCGCCGCGGCGGCGTTGGCCGGGCTCAGCACCCTGTGGTCGGAGCGGCCGCTGGTCCTGGGGCTGGTGGCGTTCCTCGTGGTCATCTGGGTCGTCGAGGTCCCCGACTCCGGTGTCGGTCGCCGCCCGCTGCTCGTGCTGCCGATCGTGTTCTGGTGCTGGGCGAACGTGCACGGCACGTTCGCGCTCGGGTTCGCGTACCTCGGGTTGCATCTCGTCGGCCGCTGGGTGGAGGGGCACCGGCCCACCGAGGGTCGCGAACGCCAGCTGCTCGTCGGCGCGGCGGTTGGGTTCGTGGTGGCGTTCCTCAACCCGTACGGGGTCGGTCTGGTCACGTTCCCGGTCGACCTGCTCGGCCGGTCCGACATCCTCCGTCACGTCGTCGAGTGGGCCTCCCCGGACTTCCACACCGCGGCGGGATACGCGTTCGCGCTCTGGATCGTGGTGTTCGCGGCGGTGGCCGCCCGGGCGTCGGGACGGGTGTCGCGCCGCGACCTGATCGTGGCGTTGCCGTTCCTGCTCCTCGGGTTGTGGGCGCTGCGCAACATCGCGATCGCGCCCCTCATCGGGCTGCCGATCGCGGCGCGGGCCGTGGCGCGGCCGCGTCGCCCCGAGACCCCGGACCGGTCGGGGAGCCTACGGTGGGTTCTCGCCGCGGTGTTGACCCTCGTCGTCGTGACGCTCACGGTGCGGGCCGCGGCCCAACCCGACTTCACGTTCGAGGGCTACCCGGTCGGAGCGATGCACGCGGTTCAGCGCGACGGGCTGGTCGGACGGCGCCTCCTCACCTCCGACGCCGACGCCGGGTACGTGATCCTGGGCTACTGGCCGGCGCAGCGGGTCTTCCTCGACGACCGGTACGACATGTACCCCCGGCCGGTCATCGCCGACTACCTGACGTTGTCCCATGCCCGTCCGGGATGGGCGGGCGTGCTGGCGCGGTACGACGTCGAGGTGATCGTGTGGCAGCGCGGCGACCCGCTGGTGCAACTCGTTGAGGCCAGCGGACACTGGCGGTCGGTGTACCGGGATCAGACCCGGGTGGTGCTCGTCCGCAACGACGTGCGAACCACCTGACCGGCACGCCGTCGCGCCCCGCCGGGCGATCGGCGTGCCGGCCACGCGGGCTTTAGGGGCCAGAGGCGCTGTTGAGTTGGCTCCCGGCCTGGCTGTACTTCGGGCTCAGCTGGGCGCCGAAGAACTTCACCGCACCGATCACCGCGATCGCGATCAGGCTCACCAGCAACAGATACTCGACGAGGTTGGCGCCGCGCTCGTCCCGGATGAATCGGGCCCGCAGCCACGTCCTGAGCACGAAGAGGTCCATCGCGGCGTGTGCGTCTCCTGTGTCCGTGCCCCGTCGCGCCTGGCCGGTTGGATTATCGGCAGGTAAAGGGAAGGTTCTTGAGCGGTGCGGTCAAAACGTCGACTCCTCAGCTCACCCCCACCGGCTCCCGCCGCCCCCGGCCGGCTCGGCGCCGGCCTCGGGGCCAGAAGGGGGTCGGAGGGGGCTGAGCCGGGCGGTCGTGGCTCCGGCTGAACCGGTGGTC
>DAIPLE010000292.1:0-2301 GCA_036769425.1 Actinomycetota bacterium | reverse complement strand
CCAGGAGCTCCTGGAGCTGCACGCGCGCGGTCCTTTGATCAAACACCGGGAGGCGCTCAGGGTATCGGGCCGGTCGCGGCGGACGATGTGGGGCTGGAGGCGGGGACGCGCTCGACGGTGAGCGCGTACTGCATCATTTTGGCGAACGCCGGCGCGGCGACCTCACCGCCGTAGACGGCGCCTTGAGGCTCGTCGAGGACGACGACCGCGGCGAGTCGCGGCGCGTCCGCGGGCGCGAACCCGGCGAACGAGGCGACGTAGTTGTACGGCGGCTTGAGGTATGGAGGCTTGCGGGCGGTGCCGGTCTTGCCGGCGACGCGGTACCCCGAGATCTGGGCTTGCGTTCCGGTCCCACCGGCGACGACACCCTCGAGCATCTGACGCACCTGGGCCGCCGTGTTCGGTGACACGACGGCGTGATCGGCAGAGGACAGGACCTGGTGGCGGTGGCCGGCACCGTCGGCGGTCGAGGTGACGAGCCGCGGCGCGTGCGCCACTCCGCCATTGGCGATCGTCATGTAGACGTCGAGGAGCTGCATGGCGGTGACGGCGATGCCGCTGCCGATCGGCATCGACGCGAGGCTCGTCGCGTTGTACTGCGCCCGCGGGAGGAGGATCCCGGCAGCCTCGCCGGGGTAGCCGGTGCCGCTGGGCGCCCCGAAGCCGAAGGCGTGGATAGCGGCGTCGAAGCGGTCCCGGCCCAGCATCCGGGCGATCTCGATCGTTCCGACGTTCGAGGACTGGCGGACGATGTCGGCGACAGTCATCAACGTCGGGTGAGTGTCGACGTCTTCGTACTTGGTGTTGTCGACGGTGATCGACTGCGGCACCGACAGGACGGTGGACGGGTTGACGAGGCCGGCTTCGATGGCGGCGGCGATGGTCACGACCTTGGCCGTGGAGCCCGGCTCGAACACGTCGGTGAGCGGCCGGTTCGGCGACAGACCCGACGACGGGTGGGCTGGGATCGCGCCGTTGGGGCCGTCGACGCTGACCATCGCCAAGATGTTCCCGGTACGGACGTCGGTGAGGATCGCCATGCCGCCCTTGGCGTGCGCGCCCGCGACCTCGTCGGCGAGGACCCGCTCCGCCTGGTACTGCAGCGATTGGTCGATGGTGAGGAAGAGGTCCGATCCTTTGAGCTCGGGACGGTCCTGACGGGTTCCGTTCGGCAGGTCACGGCCTCGGGGGTCTTGTTCGACGACGAGTCGACCGTTCTGCCCCGCGAGGGTCGGTTGCGATCCGGCTTCGAGACCGGACAGGCCCGCGTTGTCGGTTCCGACAACACCGAGGACCGGCGCGGCGAGCGGGTCGGCCGGGTAGTAGCGCTTCGGCTCCGGTGTGTAGTCGAGGCCGGTGAGGTGCAGGGCCCGCACCGCCCGCTCGGCCGGTGGATCGACTTTTCGGGCGATGTACACGAAGCCGTGGCGATGGTCGCTCAAGCGGGCCTGCAGCGTGGCGGGGTCCACGCCGACGATGGGCGCCAGCTTGGCGGCGTATGTCGCCGGGTCTCGGATGACCCGGGGGTTGGCGGAGATGCTGGTGGCGTCGACCGAGACGGCCAGCGCGTTGCCGTTGCGGTCGAAGATGGTGCCGCGCTGGGCGGGGATCGTCACCGTGCGGACCCGCTGACTGAGACCGAGGCGGACGTATCGGCTCCGGTTGCGGGCCTGGACGTCCACGAGCCGGATCCCGATCAGGGCGAACACGAGCACGGTCACGATCAGGAGAGCGGCGAGGCGTCGTCGTGATGAGACCGCGGTGGGGGGCAGACGATGGTGGGTCCGGCGTCGCGCCGCCGGTCGTGGAGCGTGGCGCGCGCGCGTAGCGACCGCCGGGCGAGCCGGCGGTCGCTCGATCCGCGGGGCTCGCAAGCCCGGACGAGCTCGGGCCCGGGTCGTCATCGGAAGCTCATGGTTGCGAGGCCTGACGGGCCGACACCGGAGCGACCGTGCCCGTCGCGCTGCTCGGCACGGGGACCGGGACCGGTGGTGCGGCGGGTGGGACCAGGCCGAGCTGCAGCGCTCGGGCCGCGATCCGCGACGGTGAGGAAAGCTGCGCGTTGACGAGACGAGCCTGGTCGTAGCGGCGTTGGGCGTCGTCGACCTGGTGGTTGACGTGGTCGAGGGTCAGCTGCGACTGGGCGGTCATCACATGGAACGCGACGAGGGCCAGGACCGCGACGACGGTTCCCGCGGCGGCGAGGAGCACCGAGCGGCGAGCCCGACGAGCCCGGCGGGTGGGGGCGACGACGCGGAGGTGGTCACGACGCGGCGGGGCGACCCGGCGGGGCGCGGGGGC
>DAIPLE010000291.1:0-2314 GCA_036769425.1 Actinomycetota bacterium | reverse complement strand
ACGAAGGAAGGTTGACCAGCTCGGCCCCTCGCGGCGTGGTGCCGGGCCGAGACCGTGTGGGGTGTCTAAATCCGATACGGCCGGTGAGCAGCACTCTCGCGTCGCGGTGGCGGCCGTGATCGACGCTCGAGCTTGTGGGTGTCCAACATCGCCGTCGGCTCCGGATCGGGGGCTGTTCGTTCGGGCGCGAGGAATCTCACTTGAAGTGAGAAAGGACGTCACCGATCGCGACATGGGATCCGATCTCGGGAACCGGACCGCACTTCCTCACCTTGCGAAAAGCGCTGGTCAATGAGGTGGCCCTGGTTTTGGCACCCCACAGGATCAGAATTAAATTTCCGCACCCCACAGGTTCATGACGTACGCGAAGGCGAGCTCGGTGTCGGGGTCGGCCCCGCCCGCTGAGCTGCCGGCGCCGAAATGCCCGAACCCGTGCGGGCCGCCGAGGCTGACGAGCGTCGACGGGACGATGAACCCGAGGCCGAACTGCAAGTCGAGATCGAGCAGCACGATGTTCGGCCCGCTCGTGCGCCGCGTGGTTGCCGTCCGCAGCTGGTCGGGGCTCAGGAGCCGGATGCCGTCTACCGTCCCGATGCACGCCGCGTACATGCGCGCGACGGAGCGGGCGTCGCTGATACCACCGGCGGCGGGCAGCTCCGCGGCGTGCACCGGACGCGTGTTCCAGATCCCCCGCTCGCCGAAGGCGTCGCCGGCAGTGAGCGCCTTCGAAAGCATCGAGTCCGGACCGAGGATCGACTCCAGTTGCGCTCAAGCCGATTCGTCGAGATCATCCTCAAATCCGACCAGCTCGCCGATGAGGCGGCCAACGCGTGCAGCCGGCCGCGCGTCGGCGCCTCGTAGGCTGCGGCGGTGATCGCACGGCGTCGGCGCTTCTGGGGCTGGGGGTTCGAGGATGCGGGGCCGACGCCTGCGCAGCAACGCCGGATGGCCGAGACCCTGGCAGGTCGCTTCGGACTGAGCGGACTGGAGCTGACCCCGCCTCCGACGGTCGACGAGCTGGATCTGGGGCCGCCGCGGGTGCGCCCACCCCGCTCGCTGGCCGAGTTGTGCACAAGCGACCCGGAGGAACGGGCCGGCCACGCCTACGGGAAGTCCTTCCGGGACGTCGTGCGCGCCCTGGCCCGACAGTTCCAGAACCCGCCCGACGTCGTCGCGGTGCCGCGAAGCGACGCTGACGTCGCCGCGCTGCTCGACTGGTGCGCCGACGCCCGCGTCGCTGCGATCCCCTACGGCGGCGGGTCGTCGGTTGTGGGTGGCGTCGAGCCGCTCGTGGGTGACGATTACGCCGGGACGGTCACGATCGACTTGCGTGCCCTCGACCGAGTGCTGGACATCGACCGGGCTTCGCGGGCCGCGCACATCCAGGCGGGTGTGTACGGACCTGCCCTGGAGGATCAGCTCCGTCCGCACGGGCTCACGTTGCGTCACTTCCCGCAGTCGTTCGAATGCTCGACGCTCGGCGGATGGATCGCGACTCGTTCGGGCGGCCACTACGCGACGTTGTTGACCCACATCGACGACTTCGTTGAGGGTGTGCGTATGGTGACGCCCCGCGGGGTGCTCGAGACCCGCCGGCTGCCCGGCTCGGGCGCCGGCCCGTCCCCGGACCGGCTTGTCGTCGGCAGCGAGGGGATCCTGGGGGTGATCACCGACGCCTGGATGCGCCTCCAGGACCGGCCCCGGTTCCGCGCCTCGGCACCGGCGCGGTTCGAGCGCTGGGAAGACGGCGTACTCGCCGCCCGCGCCCTCGCCCAGAGCGGACTGTTCCCCGCCAACTGCCGCCTCCTGGACGCCAACGAGGCCATGCTCACCGGCGTCGGCGCGGGCGACCGTCACCTGCTCCTGCTCGGGTTCGAGTCAGCGGACCATCCCCTCGACGCGTGGGTCACCCGTGCGGTCGAACTCGTCCGCGACCACGGGGGCGAGGTGGACGACGAGACGGTCCGCACCCGCACCGACGACGTGTCACGGGCGGGAGCGGCCGGCGCGTGGCGGAACGCGTTCATCCGCGCTCCGTACACCCGCGACACCCTGGTTCAGCTCGGTCTCGTGAACGAGACCTTCGAAACCGCTGTGACCTGGGACCGGTTCGAGACGCTGCACGAAGCGGTGCTCGGCGCGGTGCGGGAGGCGATGGTCGCGGTCGGCGCCGAGCCGGGTGTCATCACCTGTCGGTTCACCCACGTCTACCCGGACGGCCCCGCGCCCTACTTCACCGTCATCGCCAACGGCCGCAAGGACGCCCAACTCGAGCAATGGGCCGCGATCAAGGCCGCCGCGACTGACGCGATCC
>DAIPLE010000012.1:16006-21019 GCA_036769425.1 Actinomycetota bacterium | reverse complement strand
TCCACCTCGCTGGTGCCGATCCCGAACGCCAGCGCCCCGAACGCCCCGTGGGTCGACGTGTGGCTGTCGCCGCACACGATCGTCATCCCCGGGAGGGTGAGGCCCTGTTCGGGGCCGATGATGTGGACGATCCCCTGCCCCGGGTCGCCCATCTTGTAGAGCCGCACCCCGAACTCGGCGCAGTTCTCGGCCAGCACCGCGATCTGCCGGGCGGAGATCGGGTCGGCGATCGGCTGGTCGATGTCGGTCGTGGGGACGTTGTGGTCCATGGTGGCGACCGTCAGGTCGGGCCGGCGGACCGTCCGGCCCGACAGGCGCAGCCCGTCGAAGGCTTGGGGGGAGGTGACCTCGTGGATCAGGTGCAGGTCGATATAGAGGAGGTCGGGTTCGCCCGGAGCCGAGCGCACCACGTGGCGTTCCCATACCTTGTCCGACAGCGTGCCCATCTGGTCCTCCGTTCCGATCCCTAGTCTGCCAGGGCCGATTCGCGCCCCGAGCGAGATAGTCCGGCGAGAGACAGGCCTGCGAGAGACGGGGAGGAACCGTTCATCGCGCCGAAACCAGCGCGTGACAGGGTGCTCTTACGTTCGGCGCCGACATGGCTGACGTCGTTCTCGTGCGCTGGCCCGACGAGAGCGAGCGGCTCGAGACGCTCCGGTCGAAGGGCGTCCCCCGGCTGCTCCTCGTCCCGGCCGGGGCGGCGCCTCCCGTCACCGTGGACCCGCTCGAGGACTGGGTTCGCCTCCCCGCCGACCAGGCCGAGATCCGGGTCCGGCTCGCGACCCTGAACTCCCGGGCCAATACCGAGCGCCCGGTGCCGTCCGTCGACACCGACGGTCTGCTCCATTACCGCGACCGTTGGGTGGCGCTGTCGCCGGTGGAGCAGGCCCTCGCCGCGGTGCTCGCCGAGCGGTTCGGTGCCGTCGTCGGTCGCGACGTACTGGCCCGGCGGGCCTGGCCTGAAGGGGTCCCGACCCGCAACGCTCTGGATGTGCACATCTTGCGGTTCCGTCGCCGCATCGCCGCGCTGGGGCTCGAGCTGCGAACCGTCCGGTCCCGCGGGTACCTCCTCCAGAGCGTCGCCACCGACGGCCACTGAACCGGGATGCAGCTCGGGGTCGACACCGGCGGGACTTTCACCGATGTCGTGACCGACGACGGCGACGTCCTCAAGGTGACCTCCACGCCGGGCGAACCGGACCGGGCGGTGCGCGACGCTGTTCGCCGCGTCGCCATCACCCGACCCGCTTTGCTCGCCCACGGCACCACCGTCGCGACGAACGCCCTGCTCGAAGGACGCGGCGGACAGGTCGCGCTCGTCGCCACCCGAGGCTTCGCCGACGTCATCGAGATCGCCCGCCAGACCCGACCGTCGCTCTACGACCCCTACGTCGACCGGCCGGCCCCGCTCGTCCCGCGCCAGCTGCGGTTCGAGGTGGGCGGCCGCCTCGACGGAGCCGGTCACGAGCTCGAGCGGCTCGACCCCGACCGGGTGCCGGTCCTCCCCGACGGGGTCGACGCGGTCGCGGTCAGTCTCCTCCACGCCGACCTCGACGCCACCCACGAACGGGCGGTGGCCGCGGTGCTGCGAGCACGCGGGGTCGACGTCACGTGCTCCCACGAGGTCTCGCCCGAGTTTCGCGAGTACGAGCGGACGGTGACGACGGTCGCGAACGCCATGCTGCGCCCGGCGTGCCGCGACTACCTGCACCGTCTCGTCGACCTTGCCGACGAGGTGCTCGTGATGACGTCCGCCGGCGGGCTGATGGCCGTGGAGGCCGTCGTCGAGCTCCCGGCCGCGTTGCTGCTCTCCGGCCCCGCCGGCGGGGTCCGGGCGGCCGCGGCAGTGGCGAGCGCCTGCGGCTATCCCGACGCGGTGTCGTTCGACATGGGCGGCACCAGCACCGACGTGTGCCTCGTGCGCGGCGGTGTCCCCGAGCCCGCGGGGACGCTCGACGTCGCCGGATACCCGATCCGGCTCCCGGCTCTCGACGTGCACACCATCGGGGCCGGCGGCGGCTCCATCGCGACGATCGACGCCGGTGGCGCCCTCACCGTGGGCCCCCGGAGCGCCGGGGCGGTCCCAGGCCCGGCCTGCTACGGGCGCGGCGGTACCACCGCCACCGTCACCGACGCCGACCTCGCCCTCGGGCGCATCGATGCCACCACCGCGTTCCCGGACCTCGGCGCCCTCGACGCGGCCGCCGCCCGAGCCGCCCTCGACCGGGCGGGAGTCCCCGCCGCGGGTGTCGTCGCGGTGGTCGACGCGGCCATGCAGGAAGCGGTCCGGGGCGTCACGGTCGCGCGCGGTGTCGACCCGCGCGGTCTGGCGCTGGTCGCGTTCGGCGGCGCGGGCCCGTTGCACGGGTGCGCAGTCGCCGAAGCACTCGATATGCCGGTCGTGATCGTCCCGCCTCGCGCCGGGGCGCTGTCGGCACTGGGGCTCCTGTCGTCGCCCCGCCGCCGGGAGCTCGTGCGCACCTGGCCCAACCCTCGCGATCCCGCCGGGGTTCCTGACGCCCTCGCGTCACTGGGCGCCGACGCGGCCCGCCTGGTCGGGCCCGGCGCGCAGGTGAGCACCGCGCTCGACTGCCGATACGTCGGCCAGAGCCACGAGCTCACGGTCCCGAGCATCGACGACTTCCACGCCGAGCACACGCGCCGCAACGGGTACGCGCGTCCCGATGTCACGGTCGAGGTCGTCGCCGTTCGGGCCCGTGCCACCCGGCCCGCTCCGCTCACCCCCGACGAGCTGCCGGTCGTACCGCGGCCGACGGTCCGAGGCCCCGACGCGGTCGCCGAAGCTGACTGCACGGTCTGGATCCCTGTGGGCTGGACCGCGACGCCGGGGCCGCTCGGCGCGTGGATGCTTCGTCGCAGCCGCGACGCCGGTCCTCGATGAGCCTCGATTCCGCCGCCCTCCAGGTCCTGATCGCTCGCCTCACCGGCGTCGCCGACGAGATGGGGTTGGTGCTGCGCCGCGCCGCGTCGAGCCCGAACATCAAGGAGCGGGCCGACTGCTCGGCGGCGCTGTTCACCGCCTCGGGGGAGCTGCTCGTCCAAGCCGAACACATCCCCGTGCACCTCGGTTCCATGCCCGCCGCGGTCCGCGCCGCCATCGACGCCGCGGGCGACACCGACGCCTCCTGGGTGCTCAACGACCCGTTCGCCGGGGGCACGCATCTCAACGACGTGACGGTCGTGACCCCAGTGCGGGTCGGTGCGGTCCTCGTCGGCTGGGTCGCGAACCGGGCCCACCATTCCGACCTCGGTGGCATGGCACCCGGGTCCATGCCCCCCGACGCGCTCGAGATCTACCAAGAGGGACTTCGGATCCCGCCCGTGCGGCTCACCACCGACGTCATCAACGTGATCGTGGCGAGCTCCCGGGCGCCCGACGAGCGACGCGGTGACATCCAAGCACAAGCCGGAGCCAACGAGATCGGTGCCCGACGGATGGCCGACATCGTCGACGACCTCGGTACCGCCGCACCCCTCGTCGAGATCCTGGACTACGGCGAACGTCGGGTGCGCGCCGCGCTCACCGACCTACCCGACGGGCAATGGCGCTTCGCCGATGTCCTCGACTCCGCCGGCCCCCGCCCGGAGCAGCAGACCCCGAGCCGGATCGTCGTCACCGTGACCCTGGACGGCGATACCGCCACCTTCGACTTCACCGGATCGGACCCGCAGCGACCCGGCAACGTCAACGCGGTCGAAGCGGTGACGGTCAGCGCCGTCGCCTACGCGCTGCGCGTCGCGACCGACCCCGGCATCCCAGCCAACGGTGGCGCAACGCGACCGCTGCGGGTTGTGGCACCCGCCGGATCCGTCGTCGCCGCGGTCCCACCCGTCGCGGTCGGAGCCGGCAACGTCGAGGTCAGCCAACGCGTCGCCGACGTGTGTCTCGGTGCGCTCGCCGCCGCGCTCCCCGAACGGCTCGGTGCCGCCGGGCAAGGCACCATGAACAACGTGCTTCTCGGCGGACCAGGGTGGGTGTACTACGAGACCATCGGCGGGGGCCAGGGTGCTCGCCCCTGGCGCGACGGCATGAGCGGGGTCCACACCGCGATGACGAACACCCGTGACACGCCCGTCGAGGCCCTCGAGCGCACCCTGCCGCTCCGGGTCCGTCGCTACGCCCTACGGCCCGGGACCGGCGGCGCCGGCACGCACCGCGGTGGCGACGGAATCGAACGCGACCTGGAGGTCCTCGAGGACACCGTCGTCTCGCTGATCACCGAGCGGCGCTCCAGCGCGCCGTGGGGCATCGGTGGCGGCGAGCCGGGTGCCCGCGGCGAGAACTGGCTCCTCCCCGGGGGAGACGAGACCCGGGCGCAGGTCCTGCCGGACAAGGTCACCGTGACGCTGCGTGCCGGTGACGTGGTGCGCGTCCGCACCCCCGGCGGCGGCGGATACGGCCCACCGGTGTGATCTAGGACCAGATCGCGATCGGCCGGTTCGCGGCGTCGCGCTCCGCTGGGTCGGGGACGCAGCGCTGCTCACCGGCGGCGATCCGTGCCGCGGACCACGCGACCGCGGCCGCGTCGAGGATGTCGTCGGGGCCGGCGGCGCCCGCCGGGCCCAGCTCGTCGGGGACCCGGATTCCCGCCTCGTCGAGCAGCCGGGCCCGGGTCCGTTGTCCCGCCCACGTCCGCTTGGGCTCTTCGACCACCGAGCCGGCCATCGTCGAGAACGACAGCTCGGGATGCACTTCGAAGATGCGTTGCGGCGCGTGGTGCCAGTGGGGCTCGACGTCGAGCATCTTCGGGGCCAGGTTCCACGCCTGGGCGCTCAACCCTCGCCCGTGCCGTTCGCGACAGCGTCGGTTTGCCGTCGCGTAATCAGGCGCGTCGAGCACGTCGCGTGGCGGCGCGTCGAAGACCGAGGCTCCGCGTCGACCGAGCAGCCGGCGGGCTGCCCGGTCGGCGACCCGCACCGCGCCGTTCGAGCCCAACGGGATGTCGACCCCGATGATCGTCGCCTCGTCATCGACCAGGTCGGCGAAGCGGG
>DAIPLE010000012.1:0-15906 GCA_036769425.1 Actinomycetota bacterium | reverse complement strand
CGGGCCGCCGCGAACCGGCCCTGCTCCAGCGCCACCGCGACCCAGCCGCCGCGACAGCCGTCCACGCCGAGGACTCGGGTCACACGGCGGGACGGACGCTGACGACCTCGACGTTGAAGGTACGACGCGGTCCGGCGTACTGCACCAGCTGTCCGGGACCGGCGCCCATCAGGGCCCGCCCCAGCGGCGACGAGACCGACAAGACGTCGTAGGACTCAGGGCGTTCCTCGATCGACCCGACCAGGTACTCCACCGTCTCAACATCGTCGTCCATGCGGATCTCGACGATCGTTCCCGGCCCCACCAGGCTCCCGTCGGATCCCTCGACGAGCACCGCGGCGCGCAGGATCGCCTCGATATGCCGGACCCGGCCCTCGTTGTGGCCCTGCTCGTTCTTGGCCGCGTCGTAGTCCGCGTTCTCGCGGATATCGCCGTGCTCACGAGCACGTTCGATCCACAGCGAGATCTCCGTGCGTTTGGCCGTCGTGCGCTCCTCGAGCTCCTTGCGGAGACGCTCGTAGGCGTCACGCGTCAGATGGACCGGCTCCATGTTCGGAGCGTACCCGGCACCTATGACCGAAAAATCATGAGTTGACGAAGAATCGTCACATCCCTTACAGGCGGGCCACTGCGGCGGCCACGAAAGCATCGAGGCGTTCCCGAGCCGCCGGTCGGAGCGAGTCGCAGACGTCGAGGAAGTCCACCGCGCTGACGAGGTCCCAGTACGGGTCGTACTCGGCCAAGCCGAACGCGTCGTGCAGCGCTTCGCCGGCCTCGAGGCTGCTCTCCATCGCGAGGTTGCAGCGACAATGGCCCAGGTCGGCCCCGGCCGGTCCGGCCGAAGCCTCCACCCAGTCCACGACCCCCGACACGCGGTCGCGAACCCACAAGACGTTCGTCGGGTTGAAGTCTCGATGGAGGAACACGCTCGCGCCCGCCGGCGCGGGGGCGCGAGCACGGCTGATCGCGGCCGCCCAGGCGGGCACGTCGTGTGACCAGGCCGGCGGTTCCAGCACCCGCGTCGTCGCGTACCACGGGCGATAGGGGCGCAGACCCGGCGGGATCGGTGTGGCGTGGATCATCGCCAGCAGGTCGGCCAGGCCGTGCAGCCAGCGCCCGAGGTCCGGTGGCGTCATCACGACCGTCCCAGCCAGGCGGCGGGTCAGGACCGCCGGCACCCCCGCATCGGCCCCAGTCGCGTCGACCGCGACCAGCGCCGGGGCCGGCACCGGGCCGGCGGCCAGGGCCTCCAGGACCGCCGCCTCCCGGACGGCGAGATCGGGCTCCCGGGCCAGCCACGCGTCGTCCACGAAGCGGCGCAGCACCAGCGCCAGTCGTTCGCCGTCACGGTCGACGACGTCGAGCGCGGTGACCTCCGAGCTCGTACCGTGACGGAACTCGCCCAACTCGCCCAACTCGTCCACCCTCGACCCCGGCCCGACGACCCGCTGCACCCATCGACGTGCGGTCGCGTCCATGGAACCGAGTCTGACCGAGATCGTTTGACCGAGCCCTTCTACCCTGCGAGACTGGCCACCCCATGCAGCCGCTCACCGCGAAGATCGTTATCGACTAGCAGGCGCCGAACCCGGCGTCTGCGCCCGACCGTCCACCTTGGTGGGCGGTTTTTCATTGCGGGGACCGCCAGGCTGCGACGCCGTGGAGACCAACACTGTGCACCGGATCGGGATCATCGGAGGCGATGGCATCGGCCCCGAGGTCGTCGGCGAGGCGACGAAAGTCCTCGACGCGACCGACGTGGCCTACACGCCGGTCGCGTTCGACCTGGGCGGCCACCGGTACCTGCGTGACGGCGAGGTCCTCCCCACGGCGGACCTCGACGCCATCCGCGACCTCGACGCCGTCCTCCTCGGGGCCGTCGGCGTCCCCGAGGTGCCCCCGGGGGTCATCGAGCGAGGACTCCTCCTGGCGTTGCGCTTCGAACTGGACCTGTATGTGAACGTCCGGCCGTTCGTCGCCCCGCCGAGCCCCCACAACGACGGCGTCGACATGGTCGTGGTGCGCGAGAACACCGAAGGCGCCTACGCGGGAGAGGGTGGCTATCTCCGCCAAGGCACCCCCCACGAGATCGCCACGCAGGGCTCGGTGAACACCCGCTTCGGTGTCGAGCGTTGCATCCGCTTCGCGTTCGATCTTGCCCGCAGCCGCGACCGCAAGCACCTGACCCTGGTCCACAAGACCAACGTGCTCACCTTCGCGGGCGAGCTGTGGCAACGGACCTTCGATGACGTCGCCCGTGACTACGACGACGTTTACACCGCGTATCATCATGTGGACGCGGCCTGCATCTACTTCGTGCAAGATCCTGGCCGCTACGACGTGATCGTGACCGACAACCTCTTCGGGGATATTCTCACCGACCTCGGCGGCGCCATCTCCGGTGGAATAGGACGGGCCGCGTCGGCGAACCTCAACCCCGATCGCACCGGCCCGTCGCTCTTCGAGCCGGTGCACGGGTCGGCCCCGGACATCGCCGGGACCGGCGCCGCCGATCCTCGCGCCGCGATCATCTCGGCGGCCATGATGCTCGAGTTCCTCGACGAACGCGACGCGGCGGAGCGGGTCCGCGACGCGGTCGCCAAATCCGACGATGTGACAGGCACAACCAGCGAGATCGGCGACGCCGTCGCCGAACGCGTGTCCTAGGAGAGTGGGGCCATGCCGATCGAGAAGACCGACAAGATCTGGATGGACGGCACGCTCGTCAACTGGGACGACGCCAAGATCCATGTCCTCACGCACACCCTGCACTACGGCTCCGGCGTGTTCGAAGGGATCCGGGCCTACCCGACCGGACGGGGTCCGGCGGTGTTCCGCCTCACCGACCACATGCGACGACTCCACGATTCGGCGTCGCTGCTCCACATGGACCTGCCCTACTCGGTCGAGGAGCTCGTCGAGGCGACGAAGGAGACGATCCGAGCCAACCGGATGGACTCCTGTTACATCCGACCGATCGCCTTCCTCGGCTACGGCGAGATGGGACTCAACCCGCTGCCGTGCTCCGTGAACGTCTCGATCGCGGTGTGGCCCTGGGGCAGCTACCTCGGTGACGAGGGCCTCAAGCGCGGTGTGCGCATGAAGATCTCGACCTGGCGTCGCATGGATCCCAACATCAACCCGGTCGCGGCCAAAGGCACCGGCATCTACATCAACTCGAGCCTGGCCAAGGTCGAAGCGATTCACGGCGGTTACGACGAGGCGATCCTCCTCAACACCGCGGGCGGGGTCTCCGAAGCGACGGGCGAGAACGTCTTCGTGATCAAGAACGGCGTGCTGCTCACGCCGCCGCTGTCAGCCGGAGCGCTCGAGGGGATCACCCGAGACTCGGTGATGACGATCGCGCGTGACTTCGGCTACGAGGTGCGCGAGCAGAACCTCTTGCGCACCGACCTGTACCTCGCCGACGAAGCGTTCCTGTGTGGCACCGCGGCCGAAGTGGTGCCAATCCGCGAAGTCGACGACCGGGAGATCGGGGACCCCGGCGAGATCACCCGCAAGATCCAAGAGACCTACTTCGCGACCGTCCACGGTCAAGTCGACAAGTACACCGACTGGCTGGAACTCGCCGATGGCTGACGCCAACCCTCCCCGAAAGGTCGAGATCTACGACACCACGCTGCGCGACGGCTCCCAGCTAGAAGGGATCTCCCTGACCGTCGACGACAAGCTGCGGATCACCGAGCAGCTCGAATGGCTCGGCGTCGATTTCATCGAGGCCGGTTGGCCGGGATCGAACCCCAAGGACGACGAGGTCTTCCGCCGGGCCCGCACCGAGCTCGAGCTCGAGCACGCGACCCTCGTCGCGTTCGGCTCCACCCGCCGCGTGAAAGGCAAGGTCGATTCGGACGAGACGCTCCGCCATCTCGTCGAGGGCGGCACCGCGACGGTCTGCATCGTCGGGAAGTGCTGGGACTACCACGTCACCGAAGCCCTCGGCACCACCCTCGACGAGGGAGTGGCGATGGTCGCGGACTCGGTGGCGTTCCTCCGACACGCCGGACTCGAGGTCTTCTTCGACGCCGAGCACTTCTTCGACGGCTACCAGCACAACCCCGAGTTCTCCCTCCGCGTCCTCGAAGGGGCCGCCGAGCAGGGCGCGGGCCGCCTCGTGCTGTGTGACACCAACGGCGGCACGCTACCCAACGACGTCGAGCAGATGGTCGCCGCCGTCGTTGACTACTTCGGCGGTGACGTCGGCGTCGCGGTTCATGCCCACGACGACGCCGGGACCGGCGTCGCGAACGCCCTCGCCGGCGTGCGCGGCGGCGCCATCCAGGTCCAAGGCACGATCAACGGCTACGGCGAACGCACCGGGAACTGCAACCTCACCACGATCATCCCGAACCTGTCACTCAAGATGGGAATCGAGACCATCCCCCCTGAGCGGCTCGAGCGTCTGACCCCCGTGGCGCATCACATCGCCGAGCTCGTCAACATGGCCCTGAACCCCCAAGCTCCCTACGTCGGGAGCTCCGCGTTCGCCCACAAGGCCGGGTTGCACGTCAGCGCCATCGCGAAGCGGCCCGACGCCTACGAGCACATCCCGCCCGACCAGGTCGGCAACGGCACCCGCTTCGTCGTCTCCGAGCTCGCGGGCCGGTCCACCATCCTCCTCAAAGCCAAGGAGCTCGGCCTCACCCTCGACGGCCCTCAGGTCAACGACGTCGTCGACACCCTCAAGCACCTCGAGCACGAGGGCTACCACTTCGAAGTCGCCGACGGATCCCTCGAGCTCCTCATGCGGCGCGCCACCGGTTGGGAGCAGCCGTGGTTCGACGTCGAATCGTTCCGGGTCATGACCGACGATCGACCGGCCGACGACCTCGAAGGCGTCAGCACCGAAGCGACGATCAAGGTGCATGTCAACGGGGAGCGCATCATCCGCGCCGCCGAGGGAAACGGGCCCATCAACGCGCTCGACACCGCCTTGCGGGCCGCGCTCGGGACCCGGTTCCCCGCCCTCGATCGGGTGCATCTCACCGACTACAAGGTGCGCGTCCTTGACACCCAGAAGGGCACCGGGGCCGTCACCCGAGTGTTGATCGACACCACCAACGGTGAGCGGTCCTGGACCACCATCGGCGTGAGCGAGAACATCATCGAGGCGTCCTGGCAGGCCCTCTACGACTCGCTCGTCTACGGTCTCCTCCTCGACACCAGCACCGACTAGCGCACCACCCAAAGCCGAGGACGACCACCGTGGCAGCCGATCCGTTCGTCGCCCCCACCCTCGACGACGTCCCCCGCCAGGAACCCAACCTCGCCCCTGGGGTCCACATGCCCGCGGCGCGACCCTGGTTGCCCGACCGTCCCGGCGACGTCGTCGCCTACGGCCAACCGCACGGCCCGCTCCTCGGCGACCCCGGACCCAACATCGGCTACGCGCTCACCCTCGCCGAGCGCCTCCACGACCGCCTCCAGCTCGCTCCCACCGAGCACCTCGAGGACGCGGTGACCGTCGTCAGCGAGCTGGCCATGAAACGCGCCTCGTCGTACGGGCGAGCGCCGGTCATGGTCGACCTCGAGTGCGCGGCCCTCATCCTCGGCTACCTCGGCGGCTGTGATCCCGAGGACGCCGTCTGGCGGGCCGGCGCCGTCACCGAAGCCTCGCACGACTACCCAACCCGTCGAGCCATCTGCGACGCCGTCGACCTCGACGCCGTACGCCTCGCACCCCAGGCCCTGAGCAGCCGGACCCGGGAGCTCCGGGCGCAGGTCCGCGCCGCCTGGCGTCCTGGCGACGCCTGAGTCCCTCGGGAACCCGCCCGAGGGCCTCCCCGTTTGCTGACATGCACGTCAGGTAGCGGGATATCCTGCAGCCCGGTGGGCACGTTCGTCCTCTCCGACGAGCACGAGGCGCTGCGGGCCTCGGTCCGTCGCTTCGCCGAGGAACAGATCGCGCCCTACGCCGCCGAGGCCGACGAGCGGGCCGAGTTCTCCTGGAAGGCCTTCGAGGCGTACCGCCACTCCGGCTTCATCGGGCTGCCCTACCCCGAGGAGCATGGCGGCGACGGCGCCGACAGGGTCGCCTACGCGGTCCTCGTCGAGGAGATCGCACGGGTCGATGCGTCCTCCTCGCTCTTTGTCCTCATCAGCCGCTTGGCCAGCGCCGCGATCCTCGCCCACGGATCCCCTGACCTCCAACACCACGTCATCCCGAAGGTCGTCGCCGGCGACTGGCAAGGCTCCTATTGCCTCTCGGAGCCGCACGCAGGAAGCGACGTCGCATCGATCTCCACCCGTGCGCACCGCGACGGGGACCACTACGTGCTGTCGGGCCGGAAGTTCTGGATCACGAACGCCGGCGTCTCCGACTTCTACACCGTGTTCGCCAAGACCGACCCGGACCGAGGACGGCGCGGGATCTCCGTGTTCGTCGTCGAGCGCGACACCGAGGGGTTCAGCGTCGGCAAGCTCGAATCGAAGCTCGGGGTCCGAGGATCGCCCACCGGCGAGATCCTTCTCGACGACGTCGCGGTCCCCGCCGCCCATCTCATCGGCGACGAGAACGCCGGGTTCGGGTACGCCATGGACGCGCTCAACGGCTCGCGACCCATCGTCGGCGCCCAGGCCGTCGGGATCGCCCAAGGCGCCCTCGACGTCGCGACCCGGTACGCCACCGAACGGTCCCAGTTCGGCAGCCACATCGCGGACTTCCAGGGTGTCCAGTTCATGCTGGCCGACATGGCGACCCGGCTGGAGGCCGCTCGACTCCTCGTCTACCGCGCCTGCTCCATGCTCGACTCCGGTTCCCCCGACGTTGCGTCCGCCGCGGCGATGGCCAAGCTCTTCGCCTCCGACACCGCCATGCAGATCACAACCGACGCCGTCCAGGTCCTCGGCGGCGCCGGCTACACCCGAGACTTCCCCGTCGAGCGCATGATGCGAGACGCCAAGATCACCCAGATCTACGAGGGCACCAACCAGATCCAGCGCATCGTCATCGCACGAGGCCTGCTCGACGCGGTCGTCGGCGATCGTCGATGACGAGTGAGCCGCGCCGAGCAGTCCCCGGCGCGGCTACCGGGCGGGGGTGATGTTCTGGTTGAGGTGGAACAGGTTGTCGGGGTCATAGGTGGCCTTCACCTCGCGCAACCGGCGGTAGTTGGGACCGAAGTTGGCTTCGACCCGGTCGGCGTCGTCCCCGGCCATGAAGTTGATGTATCCACCCTCGCTGCCTGAGAACGGGTGAATCGCGGCGTAGTAGTCCTTCACCCACTTCGTATTGGCCTCGTTGTCGGCGGGGTCGGGCCACATGCCGGCGATCACCGCCGCGAGCTTCATGTCGCGGTGGGCGAACGCGGTCTCCTCGGGTCCCACCCGGTGGACGGCACCGTTGACCGGATACAGGTGCATGGTTGAGTTGAGCACGGGCGTCTTTTGCCCGTGCTCGATGTGCGCGGCGATGGCGTCGTCGGTCAGCTCGGTGACGAAGTCGGCCTTCCAGTAGTGCTGGAGGCCCTTGGGTACGAGCCCGTCGAAGGCCGAGTTCAGCGCTGGATACGGCACGGGCCCGACGTGCGATGCCTTCACCTCGGCCACGTCGCGGAGCGGCTTCAACACGCGCTCAGCCTCGTCGGCCGGTCCGTTCCAGCAGCTCACCAAGGCGCAGAAGAGATCGCCATGACGATCCTCGGGGACGAACGGCAGCGGGGGTGCGATCTGCCATGCGAAGAAGCAGCCGAGCGCCTCAGGGGCGTCAGTAATGAAGTCCCGGAAGAATTGCATGACCGCGGTGGCGTCCTCGACCTCATAGAAGGTCGGGCCGCCAACGACCGTGTCCACGTCGTGCAACAAGAACTCGAGGGACGTCACCACACCGAAGTTCCCGCCACCGCCGCGCAGCGCCCAGAACAGGTCCTCATGCTGGTAGTCGCTGGCGGTGATGAGCTGACCTTCGGCGGTCACGACGTCCGCCGACAACAGGTTGTCGATCGAGAGGCCACAGCCCCGGGTGAGGTAGCCGATGCCCCCGCCGAGGGTGAGGCCGGAGACCCCGGTGGTCGAGATGATGCCCCCGGTAGTACCGAGGCCGAAGGCGTGGGTGGCGTGGTCGAGGTCGCCCCAGGTAGCGCCGCCGCCCACCCGGGCGGTCCGCTTGATCGGGTCGACCCGGATGTTGCTGATGGGCGCCATGTCGATGACGAGGCCGTCGTCGCAGGTGCCGAAGCCGGGAACGCTGTGCCCCCCGCCGCGCACGGCCAGGTCGATGCCCGCGTCGCGGGCGTAGGTGACCGAGGCGATGACATCGGCGGCGTCGACACAGCGCACGATCGCCGACGGCCGACGGTCGTGCATCGCGTTGTGAACTCGGCGATGCTCGTCGTACCCGTCGTCGCCAGGCTCGAAGACCTGGCCCCGGATCTGCTCCCGCAGTGCCGTCAGGTTGGCGGACATTGGATCCCCCCGTGTCGTCGTATCCCTTGTGCCCAGGACCATGCCCGATGTGGCGTTCCGGGAGCGTTCCGGCGTTGCCTCGGGTCAGGGAACGCTCTGGAGCTCGCCGAGGCTCCGTTCGGCACGCTGGTGCAGCCATCGGGCGCCCTGGGCATCGGCCACCGCCAGCGCCTGCCGGAACGCCGCCTCGGCCCCGGCTGGGTCGCCGGCCGCCGCCAGCAGCTCCCCGTCGACCCTCCACAGCGCGGCCTCCGCGTACCGCTGGTCGTGCGCGATCCCCCACTCGATGCCCTCCCGCACCGCGGCACGGCCGCCCTCGAGATCGCCGTTCAGGAGGCTGGCCCGGGCGAGCAGCGTCAGGCCGTGGGTGAGATGCAGGGTCTGGTCGGCGTTCCGCCAAACGTCGACGGCGTCGGCGAGACGCTCGAGGGCGCCGGGTCGGCGGTCGAGCACGTCGAGCCATCCTCGGAGGAGCCGCCCGATCGACATCATGAAGTTCAGCTCATGTTGGGCGAAGAGCGCTTCGGCGGTCTCGACGGTTGCGGCCAGCCTCGCCCGATCGCCAGCCTCGGCGGCGACGATCGCCGCGTACTGGAGCACATAAGCGGACGTCGGTGGGTGGTCGAGCGACTCGGCGAGCGCGATCGCCTCGCGGGCACGCTCCGCGGCCAGCTCGGCCTCGCCGCCCCACAGCAGGGTGAGGGCCAGACGGACCGTGCACACCGCCTTGGGGTCCTGGGCGTATCGACCGAGGTGCTCGGCGGTGTGCTCGGGTCGGTACGTGGCGAGCACCGCCTCCAGGTGGTGGCGAGATTCCGCAAGGTTCGCGCGCCAGAACTCGCTGACCCCGATCAGATAATGACCCTCGACCGCGGCGACCGGGTTCTCGTCGCCCTGCTCGAGCAGCTCCTCGCCGAAGTGCCTCGATCGATCGAACCGGCACCCCACGAGTGCGGCCAAGCCGAGGCCGCGCAGGATCGGAGGGTCGACAGGGCGTCCGAGCCGTCGGCACAGGGCCGCCGCGCGCTCGTAGGCTTCCTCGCTCGCCACCGAGCCGTAGCCCTCGCGGGCGACCAGGGGCGCGCCCAGCGCGATACGCAGCTCGAGTTCGGTTTCGTCGCGGCTGGGTCCGCCGGGGAGCTGTCCGAGTAGCAACAACGCTCGTCGCAGGGACGCAATGGCGTCGGCGAGCGAGAAGACGACCATGGCGTGTTCGGCGGCCTGGCGGTATGCGTCGATGGCTTGCGCGGCGAGGCCCGCCTGTTCGTAATGTGCCGCGAGGTCGGCGCTCACGGGGGCAAGGTCCGCGGCGTGGATCGTGGCCAGCACCTCACCGACGACTCGGTGGAGGCGTTGCCGGCGCGCCGGGCTGATGCCGGCGTGCGCGACCTCGCGGAGCTTGTCGTGGGTGAAGTCGTAGCCTGGGCCTTGCTCCCGGATGATCTGGCGTCGCCACAGATCGTCGAGGGTGTCCGCCAGGGCGTCTTCGTCGATACCGGTGGCCGCGGTGAGCACGTCGACCGTGAACCCGCGACCAACGGTTGCCGCGACCTCGATCAGCCGTCGGGCTTCGGGGGAGAGGCCCGCGAGTCGCGCGCCGATGACCGCCTGGACCGTGGGGGTCAGGCTCGCGTGGCCGACGCCGGCGGCGAGTCCCGCGCGGGCCGCCTCGACCACAAAGAGCGGATTGCCTTCGGTTTCCCTCCAGAACTGCTCGCCGGCGACCTGATCCAGGGGGCTGCCGGTGAGGCGCGCCGCCAGCTCGGCGGTGGCGTCGCCGTCGAGACGATTCAGGGCAATTTCGGTCAGGGCGTCATCCCTCCGGAGCCCCGCGGTCAGCACCGCCAGTGGGTGGTCGTCGTCTACCTCCTCGGAACGAACGGTCCCGGCGATGAGGAGTGGGGCCTCGGGCGCATGCTGAATGAGGAAGCCGATGAGCTCGACCGTGTCCGCGTCGGACCACTGGAGGTCGTCGACGACCAGGAGCAGCGGCGAAGCGTGGACGAGCACCACCTGCGCAACGGCATCGAAGAGCTGACGGCGGCGAACGTCAACGATGCTCGATGCGCTGGGAAGGTCTGATCGGTCCGTCCGCAACTCGGGGAGGAGGCGAGCCAGTTCGACCAGCCACGCCCGGTCCAGACGCCCGACGCTGGCGCGCAGGGCCTCGCTTCGCAGCCAGTCGATCGCTGGTCCCCACGGCAGACGTCCTCCAGCTTCGTACGCTCGTGTCCGCCCGACGGCGTAGCCCTGGGCCGCGACCTCGCGTGCGAGCTCGTCCACCAGCCGGCTCTTGCCGATCCCGGGCTCGCCCGTGACGAGCAGCAGGTGGGCTCGCCCGGCAGCCGCCGCCCGCCACACATCCTGGGCTCGGTCGCGCTCGGCGTGGCGACCGACCAGCGGGGCGGTCCCCGCCGTTGCGCGCCGGGTGACTGCCGGGAGCGTTGCCGAGGTTGCACCGCTCCCCGCACGCTGTGCCTCGTACAGCTCACGAGTGGCGGCGTCGGGCTCGACTCCCAATTCGCGTTCGAGGATCTCGACGCAGCGGTGGTACACGCGCAGCGCTTCAGCTCGGTCGCCTTGGCGGGCGAGGGCTTGCATCGAGAGTCGATACGCCGCCTCGCACAGCGGGTCGAGACGCAGCAGCCGCTGCGTGTGCTCGAGGACGCCGACATCGTCGCTCCGGTCAGCGGCGTCGGTCGCGAGCCGCCGGACGCAGTCGATGGCCTGATTGCGGAGCCGGTCGCGCTCGCTCAGCGCCCAGTCGTCGTAGCAGCCGGGCAAGAAGTCTCCGCCGTATGCCTGGTTGGCCGTGGCGAAGTCCTCTCGTGCGACCGCCTCCGTGAAGGTGATGAGATCGACGTTGGCCGGGGCATCACGCCGCCACCGGAGACTCTGACCATCGACATCGACGTAGCGGCCGGCGTCGGGTAAGGCGTGGCGCAGGTCGTGCAGCAGCTTGCGGAGATTCGTCCGGGCTTGGCCTTCGGTGGAGTCCGGCCACAGCTCGAACGCGAGTCGGCTCCGGCTCAGGACAACGCCAGGGTCGAGAGTCAGGTGGGCGAGCACACGCTGGAGCCTCGGCGTGGCGAACTCCTCGAGCGGCTCGCCGTCGACGCTAACGACCACCTCGCCCAGCAGCCGGATTTCGAGCCCCGACCCATTCGCTGCGTGCTCGGACCAGCCCACCGCGTAGAGTGCCCACGGTTCCGGAAAGCCTTTCAGCTCATGATCGCCCCGATCGGCGAACGGCACGTCGGCGCTACCGACCAGATCGCGAACGACCCGAGACGCCAGGATCTCGCCGCCCGACGCTCGGTCTGCGATCCGAGCCGCCGCGTTGACGGCTTCTCCGAGCACGTCGCCGTCGACACTTCGAACGTCCCCAGCGTTGATGCCGATACGAACCTTCGGGGGCGGGTTCGGGCCGGTCCCACCGGACAGGAGCCGCCGCTGGATCTCAATGGCGGCAGCGACCGCGGCCCGTGCCGAGCCGAAAATAACGAGACAGCCGTCGCCCGTTCCCTTGACGATCGTTCCACTGTGAGTCGCAACCGCGGCATGAACCACGTCGTCGTGGACCTTGACGACTGCGTCGGCGACGTCATCGCCGCGGCTGGTCCGAAGCGAGGTCGAGCCTTCCACGTCAGTGAACAGCACCGTCCTCGTCTCACGCTCCACCCGTCGCCTCCGACGTTGATGGCCGTCGAAATCAAGAGTAGGGCCACGTTGCGACCCGGCACCCGTGGCCTGACCGATTTGGCGGCAGTCGCCGGGGCCTGCACCTGCAACCGCATCCCTCTTCGGTCCTACAACTGGGTGAATTCAGCTCACCATCTGGTCGCGATCACCAACGCCTGTCATCCCAGCCGCATCAGAGTGATAGCGGGCGCCAGCGACGCCACCACCCCTTGACCACCACGTAGTCGGACCGTCCGATCCGGCACAATGAACCGATGACCGTTCCCGTCCGGGTGCGCTACTCACCCGCGCCGACGGGGATGCTCCACGTCGGCTCGGTGCGCACCGCGCTCTTCAACTGGCTCTTCGCCCGCCATCACCACGGCGAGCTCGTGCTCCGCATCGAGGACACCGACCGGACCCGATCCCGACCCGAGTGGATCACCGGCATCCAAGACACGCTGCGCTGGCTCGGCCTCGACTGGGACGGCAAGGTCGTGCTCCAGAGCCAGCGGTTCGCGGAGTACCGCGCCGCCGCGGAGCAGCTCGTGGACGAAGGAGTCGCCTACGAGTGCTTCTGCTCTGGTGATGAGATCGCGGCCCGAAACGAGGTGGCGAAGGCAGAGGGCCGAAGCCCCGGATACGACGGACACTGCCGCGACCTGTCACCTGAGACCCGACGCGCCCTCGCCGCGGAGAGGCGTCCCCGCACGCTCCGGTTCCGAACCCCCGACGAGGGCACCAGCAGCTTCATCGACCTCATCCGGGGCGAGGTGCGCGTCGAGTGGTCGACGATCTCGGATTTCGTGATTGTCCGCTCGGATGGCACGCCGCTCTTTTTCCTCGCCAACGCCATCGACGACCTCGAGATGAGCATCACTCACGTCATCCGGGGCGAGGACCTCCTCGATTCGACACACCGGGTCCTCGCGCTCCGGGCCGCGCTCAGCCCCGAACCAACCCCTGCGTACGCCCATTTGCCCCTCATCTTGGGTCCCGACCGCTCGAAGCTCTCGAAGCGTCACGGCGCGGTCGGGATCGAGGAGTTCCGCGAGGCCGGCTACCTCCCCGAGGCGGTGCGCAACTATCTCGCGCTGCTCGGCTGGGCCCCTGAGGACGGGCGCGAGGTGCTCAGCACCGAGGAGCTGATCGAGCTGTTCGACCTCGACGCGGTCACCCACGCCAGCGCGGCGTTCGACCACGCCAAGCTCGACTGGATGAACGGCGAGTGGATCCGCCGCCTGACCCTCAAGGAGCTCGAAGCCGCCACCATCCCGCTTGCCGAACCCCGCTACGGGAGCCGTCTTGACATCGACCTGCTTCGCGGTGCCCTGTGTATCGGACAAGAACGAGCCACCACCCTCGGTGCACTTCTCGATCAAGCCGACTTCCTCTTCGTCGACGACGACGGGTTCGTCATCGCCCCCGAATCGTGGGAGAAGGTGACGCGAACCGAGCGGGTCGCGGAGATCTTCAACGCGGTGATCGCGCACCTCCGGACCTGCGAGTGGACGCCGGAGGCGATTGATCTGCGTCCGGTGCTCGCCGAATTGGGCGTCAAGCCCCGCCAGGCGTTCCCGGCGGTGTACGCCGCGGTCGAGGGTCGACACGCCGGCTTGCCGCTGTTCGATTCCATCCATCTCCTGGGTCGTGACCGGGCCATCCGCCGCCTCGAGGCGGCGCGGGAGCGCCTCGAGGCGTGAACCGGCCGAGGCTGACGGCGAAGCTCGCCCGCCGTGTCGTGGTCGGACTCGTCGTGCTCGCCGTCGGGTACTACGTGGTCACGTTCTTCCAGGTCTGGCGGGCGGCCCGATCCGACGACGAGCGTCGCTCGCAGGCGATCATCGTGCTCGGCGCCGCCCAGTACAACGGCCGGCCCTCACCCGACTTCCGGGCCCGCCTCGACCACGCCGCCGATCTCTATCTGCGCCGCGTCGCACCGGTCGTCGTGGTCACTGGTGGCAAGCAGCCTGGCGACCGTTTCACCGAAGCCAGCGCCGGAGCCGACTACCTCCACACCCGCGGGATCCCCGACACCGCGATCCAACGTGAATCGACGAGCCACAGCTCGTGGGAGTCGCTCTTGGCCGCCGCTCGGTTCCTCCGTCCCGAAGGGATTCGGCGCGTCGTCTTGGTTTCGGACCCGTTCCACTCGCTGCGCATCCGGCTCATCGCGGCTGACGTCGGCCTCGACGCGGTCACGTCGCCGACCCACACCAGCCCCATCACGGGCCTCGACGAGTGGTGGCGGTTCGCCTCCGAGGCGCTCGGCGTGTCCGTCGGTCGAGTCTTCGGGTTCGGCTCGCTCACGCGCGTCTCGAAACGCATTCGTACGCACGTTCCGGCGCCATTGGGAGCCGCTATCCTGACTCCACCTTCGGGGGTGGTGTAATCGGCAACACAACAGGTTCTGGCCCTGTCATTGGGGGTTCGAGTCCTCCCCCCCGAGCCCGTCGGCCCCGTCGTCTAGTGGCCTAGGACGCCGCCCTCTCAAGGCGGAAACGGCAGTTCGAATCTGCTCGGGGCTGCTCGCCAGCACGGTCCGCACGTCCGTCGAACCGGACGGAGCGGGCCGTTCGCTTTGTGAGTCGCAGACCACTTCGTGGCCGCGGTCACGCTCCCGCGACGGAACCGAGCGAGGCACCGACGGCCTCGGCGAGGCACGCGACGCGCGGCACGAGCGCGCCGCCGCGACGCGCGAGCACGCGGCGTGACGCGCGCTCAAGCGCGTGTCCCGACGCGTCGAAGACCTCGGTGAGAAACACGGCGGAAATCCACCACTTCTCGCCGTGAATCAGTTACCGTCATCTTGCGCGTAAAGGAGTGGCGCGTCTCGTGACGCCCGGCACGCGCACCGATGGAGGGAAACGAACATCACGACGCAGACAGGGAAGGTGTCGAAGACCACGTCGAAGCTGACGCATGGTCCCAAATGCTTGACACTGCACCCGTAATGCGTTCGACTTTCTTGAAGCACGCCGGACTCTTGGAGGAAGCGTGAACAAGTCAGAGCTCATCGAAAAGGTCGCCGGTGAGGCGGGCCTCTCAAAGTCCGACGCGGAGAAGGCGGTTAACGCATTCATCGGCGTTGTTGAGGCTGCCGTCGCCACGGGCGACAAGGTCACGGTCCCCGGTTTCGGGGCCTGGTCCCGTACGTATCGCGCTGCTCGCACCGGGCGTAACCCGCGCACCGGCGAGCCAGTGCAGATCCAGGCGGCCAACGCCGTGAAATTCTCAGTGGGTGCCGATTTCAAGAAGAAGGTGAACACCTGAGACCGAGCTGCCGAGCCGATCGGCCTCGGAGCCAGCAAACCGTCAGAGAAAGGTAGGTGACCGTGCCTCCGGCCAAGAGACGCACACGTAAGAGCACCGCAAAGAAGGCGGCCGCTCGCAAGCCCGCGAAGCGTCGTACGGCGAAGAAGTCGACCGCCCGCAAGTCGGCGGCGCGCAAGACGACCCGTCGTCGTAAGACCACGGCCAAGAAGGCTGCGCCAGCCAAGCGGCGTCGTCGTAAGACGACCGCCAAAAAGGCTCCAGCCAAGCGGCGTCGTCGTAAGACGACCGCCAAGAAGGCTGCGCCAGCCAAGCGGCGTCGTCGTAAGACGACCGCCAAAAAGGCTCCAGCCAAGCGGCGTCGTCGTAAGACCACGGCGAAGAAGGCTCCGGCCAAGAAGCGTCGTCGTAAGACGACCGCCAAAAAGGCTCCGGCCAAGAAGCGTCGTCGTAAGACGACCGCCAAAAAGGCTCCAGCCAAGCGGCGTCGGCGTCGGGTGGCTCGCTAACCCACCGCATCACCGCACCGTT
>DAIPLE010000290.1:0-2347 GCA_036769425.1 Actinomycetota bacterium | reverse complement strand
GTCGCCGAGGAACATGTGCTCGGTGCGGCAGAGACCGATTCCTTCGGCGCCGAAGCGGCGGGCGACGACGGCGTCGTTGGGGAGGTCGGCGTTGGTGCGCACGCCGAGGCGTCGGAACTCGTCGGCCCAGGCGAGGATGGTCTCGAACGGCCCGGTGGGTTCGGGGGTGATGACCGGCACCGCGCCGAGGACGACCTCGCCGGTGGTGCCGTTGATGGAGATCGTGTCGCCGAGGCGGACGATGGTGTCGCCGACCGCGAGCTGGCCGGCCTTCACGTCGATGTCGAGGGCGGCGGCACCGCACACCGCGGGTTTGCCCATGCCGCGGGCGACGACGGCGGCGTGGCTGACGAGGCCGCCACGGGAGGTGAGGATGCCTTCGGCGGCGATCATGCCGTGGAGGTCGTCGGGTGACGTCTCGGGGCGGACCAGGATGACGCGTTCACCGTTTTCGCGTCGGGCTTCGGCGTCGTCGGCGGTGAAGCAGACGGTGCCGACCGCGGCGCCGGGTGAGGCGTTCAGCCCCTTGGTGAGCGGCGTGTAGCTGGCCTTCGGGTCGAACTGGGGATGGAGCAGCTGGTCGAGTTGGGCCGGCTGGATGCGCAGCACCGCTTCGCGGGTGTCGATGAGACCTTCCGCTTGCATGTCGACGGCCATGCGGAGCGCGGCGGCGGCGGTCCGTTTCCCGACCCGGGTCTGGAGCATGAAGAGTCGACCCTGCTCGATGGTGAATTCGATGTCGCACATGTCGTGGTAGTGCTGTTCGAGTCGCTGCATGGTGTCGAGCAGCTGACGGTGGCAGTCGGCGAAGTGGTTGGCCATGGCGTCGAGAGGCTCGGTGACGCGGATGCCGGCGACGACGTCTTCGCCTTGGGCGTTACGGAGGAAGTCGCCGTAGGCGCGGTGCTCGCCGGTGGCGGGGTCGCGGGTGAACGCGACGCCGGTGCCGGAGTCGTCGCCTTTGTTGCCGAAGACCATGGTCTGGACGTTGACGGCGGTGCCGAGGTCGTCGGGGATCCCTTCAAGCTTGCGGTAGTCGCGGGCGCGGCGTCCGTCCCAAGATTTGAAGACCGCTTCGATGGCGTAACGGAGCTGCTCGTGGGGTTCTTGGGGGAACTCGTGTTGGGTGGCGTCCTTGACGATGCCTTTGAAGGTTTCGACGAGCTCGGCGAGGTCATCGGCACTCAGCTCAGGGTCGGTGGCGACACCGCGGGCGCCGCGGAGGGCTTCGAGGGCGGTTTCGAAACGTTCACCGGGGATGTCGAGGACGATCTTGCCGAACATCTGTACGAACCGGCGGTAGGAGTCGTACGCGAAGCGTTCGTTGTTGGTTTGTTTGGCGAGGCCGGTGACGGAGGTGTCGTTGAGGCCGAGGTTCAAGACGGTGTCCATCATCCCGGGCATGGAGAACGGCGCGCCGGAGCGGACCGAGACGAGGAGGGGGTCGTCATCGGCGCCGAGACGTTTGTCCAGCTTGGTTTCGAGATCGGCGAGTCGGGCCGCGACCTCGTCGAGGAGCCCGTCGGGGAGGGTGTGGTCGTCGGCCATGTAGGCGTTGCAGGCTTCGGTGGTGATGGTGAAGCCAGGCGGTACCGGGAGACCGAGGTTGGTCATCTCGGCGAGGTTGGCGCCTTTGCCGCCGAGCAGGTACTTCTGCTCCTTGGAGCCCTCCTCGAACGCGTAGACGTACTGCACGAACCCTCCTGGAACGTCGATGACCTGAGCCTAGTAACGGTGCCGCGGGGGTCGGTCGGGGTTCAGGCCAGCCGGTCGGGTCGGTAGCGGGCGATGACGACCGCGGTCTTGGCCATGCGGTCGGCGAGTGACACCTGCTCGCGGTTCATGAGGAACGAGACCGCGTACATGAGCGCGATGAGGCCGCCGGTCTGTTGGAGGAGGACGACGGCGAAGGCGGGGATGGTGTAGCGGCGGACGACTTGGCTGAGGGTGGGGAGCTGTCCGGTGGCCCGGTCGACGACCATCGTGTACGTGTAGCGCTTCCCGAGCGTCTGGCCGCCCCGGTAGGTGGGGACGATGAGGTAGACGACGATCAGGAACAGGGGGGTGCCGATCCCGGCGATGACGGCGGGGATACCGGTGAGGCCGAGGCCGAAGATGATCGGGTAGACGATCACGACGTACAAGACGAGCAAGGTGATGGTGTCGATGCCGGCGGCGGTGGCGCGCCGACCCGCGGAGGGGATCTCGAGGCCTTCGGCGGTGACCATCGACGCGGGGCTGCGTCGGGACCGGTCACGGGTGGCGGGCACGTCGCCGTCGACGGCGTCGTCAGCGTCCTCGTCGTCGTCTTCCTCCTGGTCGAGGTCGTGGTGGTCGCCGTCGGAGG
>DAIPLE010000289.1:0-2362 GCA_036769425.1 Actinomycetota bacterium | reverse complement strand
CCGCACCGTGGCCCGGCCCCGCGACCAGGTCGGCGGCCTCACCGCAGGCCAGACCGAGCGCCGCCACGCCGCCGACGCGCTCGTCGGCACCGGCGCCGCCGAGGTCACCACCATCCCGCTCGTCGCCCCCGCGCTCCTCGCCACGTTCGGGGTCGCCGACACCGTCGCGCTCGCCAACCCGCTCCGCGCCGACGAGTCGGTGCTCCGGGCCTCATTGCTCCCGGGGCTCTTGACCACCGCGGCCGCGAACACCGCCCGGGGTCGCCCCAACCTGGCCCTGTTCGAGGTCGGCACCGTCTTCTTCCCACCCGACGCCGATCAGCTCCTCCCGGTCGAGCGCCTCGACGTCGGCGCGGTCCTCACCGGGACCCTGGGGCGTCGCCCCCTCGAGGCGGACCGGCCCGTCGACGCCTACGACGCGGTCGACCTGGTCCGGGTCGTCGCCGACGCCCTCGAGCTCGACGGCTGGGACCTCCAAGCAGCCACCATCCCCGGGTACCACCCCGGGCGGGCCGCGCGAATCCGGGCCGGTGGCGTCGTCGTCGGCGCGGTGGGGGAGCTGCACCGCGACGCCCTCACCGCGGTCGGTCTGGCCGGCCCGGTCGTCGGCTTCGAAGCCGACCTCGAGGCGCTGCGCGCCGCCCCTCGCCGCGACCGCACCTTCCGGCCCTTGTCGCCGTACCCGCCGTCGACGATCGACCTCGCCTTCGTCGTCGACGACACCGTGCCCGCGGCGGCGATCGCCGCGACACTTCGCGACGCCGCTGAAGGTCTCGCCGAGGAGGTGGGCGTCTTTGACGACTTCCGGTCGCCGACGCTCGGGCCGGCCAAGCGGAGCCTCGGCTTCGCGCTGCGGTTCCGGGCCCCCGACCGGACCCTCACTGACGCCGACCTCGCCACGCTCCGGCGACGCTGCATCGACGCCGTCACCACCGCCTACGGCGCCTCGCTGCGTCAGTAGCCCCCCGATGCACCGCGACGCGCGGCGCGACCGACCACCCGCAGCCGACCGTCGCCGACACCGGTGACCGTCACCGTGGCGTCGTCCCCGTTGACGTCGATCCGGGCTTCGACCGTCTCCTCCGCGGTGACCATCCCGACGAAGGTCAACTCGATCGTTCCGGTGGTCAGCCACTCCTCGCCCCACTCGTCGAGCAGCAACCCGTACGCAGGGCCGGCCACCTGCATGCCCTGCGCCACGAGGTCGGGAAGGCCGAGGTCGCGCGCCGTGTCGGGATCGGCGTGAAAGTTGCCTCGACGCGAGTACCAACGCAGCCGCTCTGCGCTCAACGTCAACGTCCGGGTCCGTTCGCTCATCGCGCCACCGGGGTGAACGTCGCGACCGACGTCCACAACGCCTCCTCGCCGACGACGGACACCACGGCCTCAACCACCATGTAGTCGCGCTCGCGTTTCACGAATCGTTGAGTCACGACCCCGTCGACGAAGAGGTCCGCGGGGGCGAGCCGCCCGCGGTGACACTCGAGCCGCTGCGCGGTGTGCAACAGCGGATCGGCGAGCTGGGTCTGTACCAGCAGGACGGTCAGGTTTGCGGCCATCGGCGGGTACAGGAACCCGGATCGCCGCGCTGGGTGCTCGATGCCGGCGCCGGCCCAGTACCGGTCGTTGGCCACTTCGCCCACGGTCAGGCGGAGCGGACCCAGCTCGACCCCCTCGGCGAGCAACGGCTGGGACATACTGACTCCCCTCCGGGCGGACAGCCCACCCGCCACGACGGCGTTGCCCGGCGATCGGACACACACCCACGCTCAGTCTCCCGTGCGCGTGGTCGGCTCCCGGGCCGCGAGGATGCATCAAATGTGTCGCGGCCTGCCGAGGATCCTGCCCGTTCTTGGGCTCGTGGCCCTCATAGCGGGCTGCGGGGGATCGACGTCCTCGAGCCACCCGCTGCCCACTTCACCGACTACGAGATGCAGGATCCCTTTGGTGAGCCCACCGAGTGCGGTTCCGCTTACTCGTATCGAGAGCTCCGGCAGTAATGGCGGCGGCTGCTTCCTCCGAAGCCACTAGTAGCGCTTGGGGCCCGGCGTGGAGAGGGGTCGGGGTCCCGCGATCCCACCCGAGGCTGAACAGAACGTGCAACGAGGCGGGGTGGGCTATCCAGTTCGCTTCCGGGTCCGAACCGCCCCATCGCTATGCAGTTTAATGTATGATATGCGACATGGCGTATCGTGCGGGGGTCGTGGGGGGGTCGGGCTACACCGGCGCGGAGCTGCTCCGCCTGCTCGCCACCCATCCCGACCTCGAGGTCGTCACCGCGACGGCTGACCGTCACGCCGGAACCCCGGTCGCCGACCTCTACCCGTCGCTCACCCCCGCCTACCCGGACCTGACCCTCGAC
>DAIPLE010000103.1:4863-7755 GCA_036769425.1 Actinomycetota bacterium | reverse complement strand
CGCGGGCGTCGACACCGAGCTCGGTGAGCGCGACACGGAACGGGAGCGGGTCCGGCTTGCGGTGGGCGCGGCCGTGCTCGTCGCTGAGCACGACGCTGCTGAAGAACGGGGTGAGGCCGAGGGCGTTGAGCTTGGCGCGCTGGATGACTGGATCCCCATCGGAGATGAGACCGAGCGGCACCCGGGCGTGGAGGTCACTGAGCGCGTCGACGACGCCGGGGTAGGGGTCGAGCTTCACCGGCGCGTGGGACCGGAACGCGGCGACGAGGGCGGGCACCGAGACCGAGGTCTCGCCGAGCCGGGCGAGGGCCCGGTCGATGATGGTTCCCCGGTCGCTGCCGTCGGCGGCGAGGTCCCGGAGCGCCTCGTCGAGCCGGCCTCGGTCAACGCCGTCGAGAGCGGCCCGGGCTGCGACCGTCTGCCACGCCCCGTTGAGCCATTGACGTTGGTCATAGAGGGTGTCGTCGAGATCGAAGAGGACCGCGGCGATCATCGGGCACCCACCGGGAGTGGTGCGGGGCTCGGCGTCTGGTCGGGGAGCACCGGCTCGCGCAGGGTCAGGATCGAGCGGACCTCGGGGTCGTGGAGGAGCGCCGCGACGCGCCGGCTGACGAAGCCGTCGCCGTACGGGCACGGCACCGCGCTGATCCACGCCTGGGTCAAAGGTTCGCTGAACGCCGCGGCGGCCGCGACGGCCCGGTCGGGGTCGAGGCCCACGAGGCGCGAGATTCCCACCTCGACGCTCTCCCACCGGGGCGTCGAGCTGCGCAAGACCACGGTCGGGACACCGAGCCACGCGGCTTCCTCCTGGAGACCACCGGAGTCGGTGACGACGACACGCGCCCCGGCGATGGCATCGAGCATCTCGCGGTAGGGGAGCGGCTCGATGACCTCGACGCCGGGCGCGGCGACCAGGTCGGCGAGCTCACCGGTCACTTCGAGACGAGCGCGGGTCCGAGGGTGTACCGGGAACCGGACCGGGCCGACCTCGGTGGCGACGCGACAGATGATCTCCACCAGCTGGTGGAGACGGATCGGATCATCCACGTTCGTGGCCCGATGGGCGGTGATGACGACGCCGTGGCGCTCGTCAGGCGGACGACGATTGGGGCCCAGCGCGCGCAACGTGTCGGTGATGGGGTTGCCGACCACTCGGACTCGTCGGGCGTCGACGCCCTCGGCGGCGAGGAAGCCAGCGGCGAGCTCGGTCGGAGCCAGATGTAGGGATGTCATCGCGGCCACGCTGCGACGGTTGACCTCCTCGAGCGAAACCTCGTTGAACGAGCGCAACCCGGCTTCGAGATGAGCGACGGACACCCCGAAGCGACGAGCGGCGAGCCCGAAGAGCGGGACCGTGTGCGTGTCGCCGAGCAGGACGACCGTGTCCGGGCGACGCATGTCGATGGTCTCGTACGCGTTGGTCAGGAGCGCGCCCACCCGTTCCGCCTCCAGGTGGGGGAGCGACCATCGTTCATCCGGAACGAGACCGAGGTCGGTGAAGAACTGATCGGAGAGGCGAGGGTCGTCGTGCTGACCGGTCGCGACCGTATGCACGTCGTGGCCGGCGACGCGCAGCGCGGCCACCACCGGAGCCAGCTTCACGATCTCAGGTCGGGTCCCGAACGGGACGAGGAGGCGCATCGCTACCCGTCGAATCGTTCGTCGAAGAAGCGGGTCATTCGCACCCCGGCGCGGTACTCGAGGCGCTCGGGGCGCAGCGGCTGTCCGAGGGCGCCGCGGAGGAACTCGCCGACGAGGTCGGCGCCGGCGGCGAGAGCGAGTGGGAGCCCGCCCGAGAACCTTGGGTTGACCTCCACCACACAGACGCCGTGATCGTCGTGGAACCCTTGGAGGTTCGCGACGCCGCGCAGACCGATGGTGTCGACGGTGCGGGCCACGACGTCGTCGACCGACGCGTCGGCGAAGGTCTCACCCTTTGTGCTGATCCCGGCCTTCGTCTCGAGCCGCCAGCGGGGGACACACGCTGCGACCTGGCCGGTGTGGTCGACGAGCACGTCGACCGTGAACTCGCGTCCGGTGGCGCGGGACTGCACGATGGGCTCCGGTGTCCGCCGACAGGCCCAGGCGAGCTCCATCGGATCGTCGACCAGGTACACATCACGCGACCCGCGACCGAACCGCGGTTTCACGACCCAGGGGCCGTCGACTCCGTGGGTGTCACCGAGACCGGTGGCGGGGGTTGGGATGCCCTTGTCGCGCAGGACCCGGGCGAACTTCCATTTGTCGATGCAGACCGCGACCGCGTCGGTCGGCGGGAGCCAGGTGGCGACGTCGCGGTCGGTGAGGTCACCGTGGATCTCGTGGAGGGCACCGATCTCCTCGCTCACGGTGCCGACTAAGACCTCGGGGCGGGTCTTGTCGACGACGGTCACGATGGCGTCGACGAAGGCCGTGTTGTCGGCCGTGGGGATCACGTGGGCTTCGGCGGCCAGCGACAGGCCCGCGGCGCACGGGTCGGCGTCGACGCCGATCGCGTGGTGCCCGGCGCTCGTGAGCGCGCGGATGACGGCGATCCCGGCGGCGCCCCCGGCCCCGGTGACCAGAACTCGGGTCATGAGTCGGTCCGGTCTCCAGGTGTCGGCGCGATCCATCGGATGCTGGCGTCGGATGGGGGAGCTGGTGTCAGGGCGTCCGGCTCGGCGAGGTGGTAGGCCTCGTTCGGTGCCGCGAGGCCACGTTCCGTTGCCCCATTCCCGTTCCCGTTGGCGGGAGGGCTCGGAGCGTCGAGCGTCGTGACCGGAGCCTCGGACGATTGGGCGGCGCCGTTCGCGCCGTTCCCGTCGGGCTTCGCCGCGTTCGCGTTTCCCTTCCATTCGGCGCGAGGGCCGCCCATGTCGGCGAGTCGGGTCACCGCGGGTCCGAATTCGTGGA
>DAIPLE010000103.1:0-4763 GCA_036769425.1 Actinomycetota bacterium | reverse complement strand
TTCATCGGCCCGACTCCTTTAGGAGCGTGCGGTTGCTGGGTAACAGGACCCAGAGGAACAAGGTGAACCCCCCGAGGACGTAGAGGATCCCGAACGCGGTGCCGATCCAGTCGTGGAAGACGGTGAGGCCCTGCGCGTTGGTTTGGATGCCCACGTAGACCGAGAGGCTGATCCGCATGAAGTTGCAGACGAGGATGAGCACGGCCGCGGCGCCGAAGGCCATGAGGCGGCGGCTGGGTTCGGTCCGCACCACGAAGACCGCGATCGTGGCGAACGCGAGGAGCGCGGCGAGCGCCGAGCAGGACGGGCTGATCGTCGCCAAGAACGGTGTCGCGTGGTTCGGGACCACGAGGATCTGATTGCCGAAGGACTGGCTGGCCCCTTGGGCACCGAGGCTCCTGAACAGGCCTGACACCGTCGAGGCTTCGACGTTTCGCCACGGGTCGATCAGGGCCCAGAAGGCCGCGATCGTTACCCCGAACGCGACGGCGATGCGAGCCAAGACGGCGACGCCCTGGCGGTTCACGCCGGCACACCGATCGTTCGCTCTTGGCCCTGCCCGGTCCGGGCCGTCTTAACCCAGGTGTAGGGGCGTCCGAGGAGTCCGTCGAGCCACGACTTCGTGCACACGATGGTGAAGATCACGAACCCGGGGAGGAACAAGAGGATGCCGATCGCCGCTCGGCGCGGCGCGTGGCTCACGATGAGTCCTGCCGACAGCTCGAGGAGGGGACCGAGGAACAGCAGTGTCGCGACCGGGGTCAGGTCGATGCCGGTACCCCAGGTGAGGACGCCACCGGCTCGAAGCGCGACGAGGATGAGGCCAAGCATGCAGAACACCGGCACGTGGTACACGAGGAGGAACATCGTCGATTCGATCTTGCGCACCAGGTTCAGGGAGCGGGACGACCAGATGCAGCGGCGATACTCGCGCCAGACCTGCTGGTGTCCGCGCGCCCAGCGGTACCGCTGACGCCAGAATTTCCTGAAGGTGGGGACGCTCTCCTCGGTGTCGATCGCGGTGACGTCGAAGCGGACGAGCCGTCCGACGAGCACCAGGCGCAAGGTCAGATCGGTGTCCTCGGTGACCGTGTGCTCGTTCCAACCGCCGAAAGCCCGAATCCAGCTGGCGCGAACGGCGCAGTTCGAACCGCCATAGGCGGGGAGCTCGAACATCGACTGGCGGCCGTACTCGTTGATGAGGTAACCGCAGTAGTAGTCGACCGCGATGCTCCGCGCGAGGCGGCTCTCGTTCGAGTTACGGACGATGCATCGACCTTGGACCGCGCCGACCGCCGGGTCAGCGAAGTGGCGGACCAGGCGGCGAACCACGTCGGCGCGGGGCTTGTGATCGGCGTCGAAGACGATGATCACCTCGCCGCGAGCGACCGCCATGGCCGTGTTCAGGGCGCCCGACTTGCCGCCGCCGGAGTCGGGTGGGCGGTGGATGCAGCGCAAGACCGGGTAACGCCTGGTCAGCTCGTCGAGGATGGCAGGGGTGTCGTCGTCGGATCCGTCGTCGATGATGATGATCTCGTGCTTCTCGTCCGGGTAGTCGAAGAGCAACAGGGTCGAGACGAGCCCTTCGATGACGAGCTCCTCGTTGCGGCACGGAACGAGGATCGTGACGAACGGTTGATAACCGAAGTCGAAGCCGCTTTTGGTGCGGATGTCACCCGGCGCCGACGCGAGCGCCGACACCGCGAACGCGAGGTGGCGCATCAAGAAGATGAGGAAGAGCACGGTCAGGAAGATCACAACCATGAGGCTCGCCTGACGGAGCCCGAGGACGCCGATGAACACTAGAGCGAAGCCCGCCAAGAACAGGAGGGTCCATGGCGCCCCGGGTGCAACGTCGTGACCGGGCGTCGGCGCCGCCGCGGGCAGCTCTGCGCTCGCTGCGGCCGGAGCTTCCGCGAGCGGCGTGACGGTGGTCACCGGGTCCTGACCTTCAGCCGGCGGGTGCGCCAGAACAGCAGGCTGCCGAGGAAGGCGGTCACGATGGCGAGACCGCCGATCGGTCCCCATCCGGCGAGGCTGCTAGCTGCGGGACCCGTTTGGCATATGACGCCGGGCGAATGGATCTGTTGGCCGCCCAAGCTCCAGGTGAGTGTGGCGGAGGTGGTCACCGAGAAGACGTTGATGTGCGTGCCCGCCTCGAAGGTGGTCGGCTGGCCGCGGTCGGGGAGACCGGGTGTGAACTGGTTCTGGGCGCCGACCGAAAGGACCGTTGTGGGTCCGGTGTTGCGGTAGCCGAACACCGAGTGGTTGACACCGTTTTGCTTGGTGGTGCACTCGACGATCGGGGTGATGCTGCCCGAGACGCTCGCGTGGCTGGGCGGCGCGGCCATCGCCGGGGACATCGTCAGGCACGCGAACAGGGCGGCGGCACCGATGACCCCGCCAACGGCAAGCGTGCGGTGTCCTCTCATGCTCCCAACCCCTTTCGCTTGCTGCGACGCGCTAAAACAGCGCACGGCGGGGGATGCGGTCCGCGGTCCGCCCTCCCAACCGCAATAGGCATCGACGGTTCGGGCGGTCTTCTTGAGGTCCCGGGGCGTGCTCGGGCCTTCCAGGCCAGGCTCAGCCGCTGCCCCTGGGGTTCTGCCGATAATCCCCGTTATGTCAAATACCGCAGGATTGGGACCGCCAAGCCCCCTCCGAGGACGCTCCCCTCTCGAGGCGTGGACGGACGGAGCTCGGTTCGGAGCGGGCGGGTGGTGGAACGGGTTGCGAGGGCGGCGAACGTCACGAAGGGTCGAGGCTCTGGCGATAGGGGGGCCATCGTGCAGGGCGCTGGCCCCTCCCCTTCCGGGGCGGTCGACGACCCCTCGGGCGGTTGAAGACCCGTAGAGGAGATGCGCAGTCGACCCTGTTGCTGCGTTCGAGCCACCCGGCGGGCTACGGCACGGATGACTCAGCAGGCGCAGCGGTCGCGCGAATCCAGATCTGGCGCTCGGGGTGTCGCAGCAGTTTCGGGCCGAGCCGCTCGGTGCTCTCACCGCATTCGAACTGCGACCACGTTCTCGGTTCGATCAGGACCGTCTCTGGTTGAGTACGCCCCCACGTTCCGCGTCCTGGCTTGAGGTGCGGGGTGTGAGCGCCTGGGTCCAGTTCGTAGGTCAGGGTCCGGCCTCGGCGGATGACTCCGACACGCTGTCGGTCGATGTAGACGGGCAAGGCGACGAACAGCAGGGGGTCTTCTTGACGGGTCAGGACGATGCCTTGCCCCTGCTCGGGCGATACGGGGACGGCCGGCATGCGACCGGTCGGCTTGGCGGGTTTGGGACCGAGTAGCAGCCATGCGAACGCCGCGGGAAGGCCGAGCAGGTTCCAGGCTGACCCGCGAGCAACGAAGAGTCGCGGGAGCGAGAACAGAAAGAGATAGACGAACAAGACTCCGCCGAACAGGGCCAGGTACCGATACTTGGCGCGGAGCTGGACGCGTGTCAGCGGCGATCGTCGGCCACGCAGTCGTCGATTGCCGGCGATCGTCAGGTGGATGGTGAGGGGCAGCGAGATCAGCAGTAGTAGGTACACCACGGTCACTAGCTGCGCGAGGCTCACCGAACTCGTTCCGTCCTTACGGCACTCGGGTGCGGGTCGGAGGCCAGCGCATGGGGAGGCCCCGATCGCCTTCGACGCCCCGATACCGGGTGCCGTTGCGCGACCAGCCGCTCGAGGGTTCGCGCCGGGTCGTGCGGGTCAGGTGGTTGTGGTGGTCGAGCTCGTCGTGGTGGGCGGCGACGTCGGCGGCGTGGTGGGCGTCGTCTTCGGCGTGGTCGTTGTGGTCGAGATCGGGGTCACGGTCTGGGTCTGGGTGGCCTGGCCGCCGGTACTGCTCTTCGCGGTGATGGTGTACTGGTGCGGCGCGCCGTTGCAGGTGAACGGAACCGTGTCGGCCCCGGTGGCACCGGTATAGGTCTTGTACGGCACGGAGCCGTCGATCGAGAGGACGACCTGGGTCGCGTTGGTCGTGGACCACGACACACCGATCGTGGTCGGGCCCGAGCAGGGCACCGTGCTCGGCACGTTGAACGAGCTGATAGCCACCGCGTTGTTCGAGTTCCCACCGGAGCTGGTGATCAACAGGATGATCAACACGATGATGATCACGGCGGCGAGGACCCCGCCGGCGATGAGCCACATCCGGCGCCGCCGGCGTTGCCGGTCGTCGTCGTATCCCCCCGGTCCCCCACGGCTCGGCGGCCGGCCGGTCGGGGGCAGCATCTGGGTGGGCTCACCGGCGCCGGGCTGGTTGGCGTACCCGCCGTAGCCGGGGATCGGTTCGGTTGGCTCGCCACCCCATCGTTCGGTCATCGCCGGGTGAGCCTATGACGGGCGCGGTCGGGGCTGGGCGATCCTCACTCCTCGTCGTAGGCCTCGAGCGGCGGGCAGGAACAGACCACGTTGCGGTCCCCGTAGGCGTTGTCGATTCGGCCCACCGGCGGCCAGTACTTGTCGTCGCGCAGCTCGGGGCGAGGGTAGGCGGCCCGGTCGCGGTCATAGGGGTGGGGCCAGTCGGCGACGAGCAGGTCGGCGGCCGGGTGGGGAGCGTGACGCAACGGGCTGTCGGCCAGTGGCCACTCCCCTCCCTCGACGGCGCGGATCTCGTCGCGGATGGCGACCATCGCGTCGCAGTACCGGTCGAGCTCATGCTGGGATTCGGACTCGGTGGGCTCCACCATGAGGGTGCCGGCTACGGGGAACGACATCGTCGGGGCGTGGAACCCGTAGTCGATCAGGCGCTTGGCGACGTCCTC
>DAIPLE010000102.1:0-7814 GCA_036769425.1 Actinomycetota bacterium | reverse complement strand
GGTGGCGAAGAGGTCGGCGACGGGACACCCGGCGAGGGTCTGCACGAGGTCATCGGTGTCGACGAACGGGCGCCCGAGACGTTGCGCGCACCGCTCCCCCACCGTGGTCTTCCCGGCACCCATGAGCCCGACGAGGACGAGGTGTCGCCGCGCGTCTTCGGTCACCGGAGCGCGGCGAGGTACGCCTGATGGTTGCGCAGCACCTCGTCGAGGGAGTCGCCACCAAACTTGCGCAACGCCTCGGTCGCGAGGACGAGCGCGACCATGGTCTCGGCGACGACACCGGATGCGGGTACGGCGGTCACGTCGGTGCGTTCCTTGAACGAGACGGTGGGCTGTTTGGTCTCGACATCGACGGTGCGCAGCACCGGACGGTTCAGCGTGGAGAGTGGCTTCATCGCGACGCGGGCCGCGAGCAGGTCGCCGGTGGTCATGCCGCCTTCGGTCCCGCCGGCTCGGGTCGAGCCCCGTTGGTAACTGCGGGCGGTTTCATCCCAGAGGATCTCGTCGTGCGCGGCGCTGCCGCGACGCGCCGCGGTGTCGAACCCGTCGCCGAGCTCGACGCCCTTCATCGCCTGGATGCTCATGAGCGCCTGCGCGAGGAGGCCGTCGATGCGACGATCCCAGTGGACGTGTGATCCGAGCCCGGGTGGGACGCCGTACCCGAGGACCTCGACGACACCACCGAGGGAGTCGCCGGCTTTCGCCGCGGCTTCAACCTCGGTGATCATCGCCGCTTCGGCGTCGGGATCGAAGCAGCGGACCGGGGAGGCGTCGACGGTCTCGAGGTCAGCCGGCTTCGGGCGACGCTCCCGCGAGGTCTGCACCGGGCCGAGCGCGACGACGTGGCTGAGGACCTCGGTGTCGAGATGGCCCAGGAGGGCTTTGGCGAGCGCGCCGGCAGCGACCCGGGCCGCGGTTTCGCGGGCGCTGGCCCGTTCCAGGACGTCGCGGGCGTCGTCGAAGCCGTATTTCTGCATCCCGACCAGGTCAGCGTGACCGGGCCGGGGTTGGTGCAGCGGACGTTCGGTCGCGCCCGGCGCCGGGGACATCTCGTCCTGCCATTTCGGCCATTCGGTGTTGTGGATCACGACCGCAACCGGCGACCCGAGCGTGCGGCCGTGGCGGATCCCTCCGAGGAACTCGACCTCATCCTGTTCGAGGCGCATCCGGGGCCCGCGACCGAACCCAAGGCGGCGGCGGGCCAGCTCACCCGCGATGTCCTCGATCGTGATGGGCAGGCCCGCGGGGAGGCCTTCCACGATGACGACGAGCGCCGGACCGTGGGACTCCCCCGCGGTCAGGAAGCGAAGCACGCGGGTCTCCTTGGGTTCGACACTCGAGTCCACGCTTCGCGGTGGGCGATGCGACCAGGATACCGGCGACGGACCGATGAGCCGGGGAAGTTCACCCGAAGAGGCGACCGTCGGGCGCGGCGAACAGGACCAGCAGCGCGCCCGCGACGAGGAACGGCCCGTAGGTAAGAGCGGTGGTGCGGCTGATACGTCGGGTTGCGAGCGCAGCGACCGCGAACAGCGCGGCGAGGATGGCGCCCGCGGCGAGACCCGAGACCGCGGCGGCGACCGAGTACCAGCCGAGGGAGAGCCCGAGGAGGCCGGCGAGGGTCACGTCGCCGCCGCCGAGCGCACGGGGGTTGGCGAACCGCAGCAGACCGAACACGAGGTACGCGCCCGCGGCGCACGCCACGGCGCGGACGAAGTTGTCACCGGCCTCGGTCGCGACCGCCGCGACGCCGAACAAGGCGATGGTCGCCGCGCCGACCCCGAACACGATGCGTCGAGGCAGCAGCTGGTGGCGGAGGTCGATCACGGTCAAGGTCACGAGACCCGCGCCGAGCACCAGGTACGCGGGGAGCTCCCATGTCGCGCCGATCCGGGCCGCGAGGCCACCCCAGAGCGTGCCCGCGGCGACGATCATCGCTCGCCCCCACCACTGCTGGATCACGACCCGGGGCATCGGGCGGGGCCCGTCGGCGACGGTCCGGCCGTCGGGGCTCGCGACCAGGTCCACGGGGAGGATCGCACCGACCGCGGCGCCGGCGACGATGCAGCCGACGATGAGCGCCGCGGTCATACGCGGTCGCGTGCGGCGACCCACATCGCGTCGAGAGGAGCCTCGCAGCCGGTGAGGAGCGTGAACGACCGCGCCGCCTGGTGGACCAGCATGCCCAGCCCGTTGATCGCGGCCGCGCCACGGTCCCGGGCCGCTTCGAGCAGCGGGGTGTCCGCGGGCGCGTACACGGTGTCGATCACCGTCTGGCCGGCGTGGAGTCGCCGCGCGTCGAACGGTGGTGGCTCCCCGTGCATGCCGAGCGGGGTCGCGTTCACGACGACGTCGCTCGTCGCGGCCTCGTCGTCGACCTCGTTGATTTGGACCGGGTCGGCCGAAGGAGCCAGGGCCGCGGTGGCCGCGGCGGCGTCGGCGCGGCGAGCCCACACTCGGACCGTGGTGACGTCCCCGACGGCGCGCACGATGGCTCGGGCCGCGCCGCCGGCGCCGAGGACGAGGACCCGGGCCCCGCTCAGCTCGACCGCGGCCTCCCGGGCGGCATCGACGAAGCCGGCGCCGTCGGTGGAGTCGCCGAGGAGTCGGCCGTCGCGGACACAGACGGTGTTGACGACGCCGAGGGCAGCTGCGGTGGCTTCGAGCTGATCACAGGCGAGCGCGGCTTCGCGCTTGTGGGGCATGGTGACGTTGCAGCCGGCCGCGCCGAGGGCCCGCAGCCCTTCGAGCGCGTGGGAGACCTCGCCGGGCCGGACGGCGAACGGGACATAGATCCAGTCGAGGCCGCGGGCGGCGTACGCCGCGTTGTGGATCGCCGGGGATCTCGAGTGGGCGACCGGTTCGCCGATGATGCCTGCCACCGTGGTGTGCCCGGTGACGGGCACGGTCACAGCAGGCCCTTGGCTCTCGCGGCGCGGATGTTGGCCGTCTGCTGCTGGAGGGTCGTGGAGAACACGAGCTTCCCGGTGGAGTCACCGATCACGTAGTAAATGTACGGGACGGCCGCCGGTTGGAGCGCGGCCTGCAGCGCCGACGTCGTGACGCTGGCGATCGGGGTCGGCGGCAACCCAGCGATCTTGTAGGTGTTGTACGGGTTGTTGAGCAGCTTGTCGGCGTTGGTCGGGACCGGCGGGCAGCCGCCCTTCACGTAGCAGAGCGTGGCGTCGATCTGCAGCGGCATCCGGGCGCGGATCCGGTTGTAGATGACCGCCGCGACTTGGGGAGAGTCGGCCCGCAGCTTGGCTTCCTGACCGACGAGCGACGCAACGATGATCGTCTGGTACGGCGGGACGGCGGTCGCGCTGTTGGTACCGACCTGGTCGGCGAGGGCGTCGAAGTGGGTGACGAGGCGACGCAGGATGGAGTCGTCGCTCTCGGTGGTGCCGACGAAATAGGTGTCGGGCGCCAGCAAGCCTTCGAGGGAGCTGGTGGTGGCCGGCTCGTAGTGCGAACGGACCCGTCCGGAGTTCGCGGCGGCGAGGAACCCAGCTTTGGTGTGACCAGGAAGGGTGGCGACCACGTCCCCGATCTGGGAGAGCGTCAGGCCCGGCCGCAAGAACAGCTTGTACTGGGCTCCTGACACGGTCGGCGCGGTCTTGACGGTCCCTCCGCCACCGGAGGAGAGCAAGTTCGGGATGATGACGACGCCCGCGGCGAGCATGACGGGCACGATCAGCGCCCCGAGGACGATCATGACCTTGGCGTTGGAGCCCCGTGACGAGCGCGGTTGCACCGGCGGCCCGCCACCGTTGCCGCTCCCGCCTCCTCCCCCGCTGCCGCCGCGACCGCGCCGGGCTCCATCGCCGCCGTCGACGTCGGTGACGTCCACCGCCGGGACCGGGTCGGTCGGCATCTCGTACAGCGTCGGTGTCGGCGCCGGCGCTGGTGTGCGCGCCGCGGCTCGGGAACTCGAGGCGGATCGGCTCCCGCTCCCGCGGGATCCCCGACGGGATCGGCTAGCGCCGGGACGGGGTTGGGGGGCAGGTTCGGACGCCGCTTCGCGGCGTTCGCGCCGTGTGCCCCGAGGGTCGGGGCTCGGGCTGGGCGGACTGCCGCCCCGAGATCGGCTCCCGTCTCCGGGCTCGGGGCGGCCCTCCGACGGTGCGTCACCCCGACGAGAACGGCCCGGTGCGCCCCGCCGGGTGACGGGCGGCTCGGCCGGGGTGCCCCGGCGGCCGCGGCTGGCGCCGGACCGGTTGCGCCCAGAACGGGGTTCGCCGCCGCCGGACCGGCGGGGCGGGCCGGCGGTGGGCTCGGGAGGCGACGTGGGGGGTTGATACGAGCTGGGGCGCACCCAGTCGGTCCCTTCGGGCTGCTCGATCACCGACGTGACTCTAGGTAGGACTGGAGGATCACCGCGGCCGCGACGTCATCGACCGGGCGTTGACGGACCTTACGCCGCGCTCCCCCGGCGGCCACGGCCTGGCGGGCCAAATGGGTGGAGAACCGCTCGTCGTGCAGGTCGACGGGGAGGGTCGGCCCGGCGACGATGCGCAGCGCCTCGGCCTCCGCCGCGGCGGACCGGGCCGCGGGTCCGTCCCGGCCGGAGAGGGAGCGCGGGTATCCGACGACAATGCGTGTCGCGCCGACTTCGTGGGCGGTGGCGACGATCGCTCGCCGGTCGCGGTCATCGTCGCCGCTGCGTTCCAGGATCGCGTGGGGCTCGGCGATGGTCGCGGTCGCGTCGGAGACTGCGAGGCCGATCCGACGCGCTCCGAGGTCCACTCCCAGCATTCGTCCCACGTCTGGCTCAGCTGGCGTCGGCTCGGCCGACGGCGTCCTTGGCCTGGCGGACGAGCATCTCGAGCGCCTCGTCGACATCGGCGGGGTTCGTTCCCCCACCGGCCGAGATATCGGCTCCCTTACCGGCACCGCCGCCGAGGAGCGCGGCGGCCGGGCTGGCGATCTGGCCGGCTTCCGCGCCGTGTTCGACCAGGTCGCGGCTGACCGCGACCACAAGGCCGGCCTTCGCGGGGTCGGCGCCGACGCCGACGAGGCCGACGATCCCGGTGCCGAGCGCATCGCGGACCGCGAGGGCGAGGCGGCGCAGCTCATCGGGGGCGAGCCCGTCGCGGCGGTCGACCACGACGCGGTCGACCGCGGTGGCGGCGAGGGCCGTGGCTTCGGTGGCGGCCCCGCGGGCGCGTTGGGTGTCGAGCTCGGCGCGGAGGGCTCGGATCTCATCGCGCATGCGCTCAACCCGGTTCGGGAGGTCGTCGGGCTTGGCCTTGATGGCCTCGGCGGCGGCTCGCAGCACATGCTCCTCGTGGCGGATGTGCTCGAGGGCGCCGTCGCCGGTGAGCGCCTCGATGCGGCGCAGGTTGGCGCCGATGGAGGATTCGGCGACGATCTTGATCGGCCCGATGAAGCCGAGGGCGTGCACATGGGTGCCGCCGCACAGCTCGAGGGAATGCTGACCGGCTTCGAGGACCCGCACCAGGTCACCGTACTTGTCGCCGAAGAACGCGATCGCACCGAGCTGCTCGGCGTGTTCCTTCGTTGTCTCGTAGTGACGGACGGGGGCGTCGCTGATGATCTCGGTGTTGGCGAGGGCTTCGATCTCGTCGAGCTCGTCGGGGGTGACGGCGGCGAAGTGGCTGAAGTCGAAGCGGAGACGGTCCGGTCCGACCCACGAACCGGCTTGCTTCACGTGCGCGCCAAGAACCTCTCGCAACGCCCAGTGGAGGATGTGCGTCGCGGTGTGGTTGCGCCGGATCCGGTCCCGGCGGACTCCGTCGATGCGGGCGGTGACGGTGTCGCCCTGGCTGATCTCGCCGTCGACGAGCTCGGCGTGGTGGACGATGAGGCCGGGCAGCGCGTATTGGGTGTCGACGACGCGCAGATGCCCGGACGGGGCGTCGAGGAACCCGATGTCGCCGACCTGACCTCCCGATTCGGCGTAGAACGGGGTGCGGTTGAGGATGACGTCGACGGGCCCGTCGGCGACGTGGGCGACGCGGGCGCCGCCCACGATGAGCGTCGCGACGTGGGCGTCGGCCGTCTCGTACTCGGTGCGGCCGGTGAACTGGGTCGGCCCGGTCTCGTCGACGACGATCCGGTACAGCGCGGTGGTCTGGTCGACGGGGCCGGCGCTGGCCCGGTGGGCGGCAAGGCCCCGGGCGCGTTGCTCGTCCATGCGGGCCCGGAAGCCGGTGAGGTCCACGGTCCGGTCGCGCTCCTCGGCGATCTCTCGGGTGAGGTCCACGGGGAAGCCGAGGGTGTCGTGGAGGAAGAACGCGTCGTCGCCTTTGACGTCGCCGCGTCCGAGGACGTCGTCGAGGAGGTCGAGGCCCCGTTCGAGGGTCTGGCGGAACCGTTCCTCTTCGCGTCGGACGGTGCGGCCGACGAGTTCATGCTGGGAGACGAGGTCGGGGTACGCGTCGCCCATGGCGGTGACGGTGGCGTCGACGAGGGGTGGGGTGACGATGTTGGTAGCACCGAGGAGGAACGCGTGGCGCACGGCGCGGCGGATGATGCGTCGCAGGACGTAGCCGCGCTCCTCGTTGGAGGGGACGACGCCGTCGGCGATGAGGAACGTCATGGTCCGGGCGTGCTCGGCGAGGATCCGCAGCGACAGGTCGGCGGTGGCGTCGCGTCCGTAGACGGCGCCGGTGGCGCGCTCGGCGGCCTGCACCAGCGGGGCGAAGACGTCGATCTCGAAGATCGACTCGGCGCCTTGGAGGGCCATGAGGCTGCGTTCGAGGCCGGCGCCGGTGTCGATGCTGGGCCGAGCGAGGGGTACCTGGCCGTCGGCGCGCTGGTCGAACTGCATGAAGACCAGGTTCCAGAGCTCGATGAACCGGTCGGGGTCGCCCTGGGCCGGGCCGCCACCGGCGCCGAAGCGCTCGCCGAGGTCCCAGAAGACCTCCGACGACGGGCCGCACGGCCCGGTGTCGGCCATGCTCCACAGGTTGTCCTCGTCGAGGCGCTGGATCCGGTTGGCCGGGACCCCGACACGTTGGCGCCAGATGTCCGCGGCGTCGTCGTCACTGACATGGACGGTGACCCAGAGCCGTTCCGGGTCGAGGTGGAGCACCTCGGTGAGGAACTCCCACGCCCATGGGATGGCCTCGGATTTGAAGTAGTCGCCGAACGAGAAGTTGCCGAGCATCTCGAAGAAGCTCAAGTGCCGGTTGGTGCGGCCGATGTCGTCGAGATCGTTGTGCTTCCCCCCGGCGCGCACGCACTTCTGGACCGACACCGCGCGAGGCCACGGCGGTGTCTCGTCGCCGACGAAGTACGGCTTGAACGGCACCATCCCGGCGACAGTGAACAAGACGGTCGGGTCGTGCGGGATGAGGCCCGCCGAGGGTCGTATGGCGTGACCGCGCGCCGCGAAGAAGTCGAGGAATTCGGAGCGGAGCTCGCCGGCGGTGCGCGGAGGCATCCACACCAGGTTACTGCCCGGGGTCCTCGTTCCCTCTCCGGTTGATCGGATCGGGCGCGGCGAGGACGTGTCGGAGTCGCGTCTCTCGGTCGCGCATCTCGTCTCGTCCGGCTTCGAGCGCGCCGGTGATGTCGCGACGCAACTGGTCGGCCACACCCGACGGTGCGAGGCGAGTCGTGGCGGTCTCGAGTTGGCGGCGGGCTTTGGTCGCCGCGGCGACACCGATCCCGAAGCCGGTGAGGAGCCAGAAGCCGCGCCGGATCATGACTGGGTCCCGCGCGGGCCGCGCGCCAGACGGGTGACGGCTCGGCGCGCGCCGGCGCCGAGCGCGACGGCTTTCACGAGCCGGCCGGTCAGGGGTTCGAGGACCACGCGGGGCGGCTCGGGGGGCGCTGCAGAGGAG
>DAIPLE010000101.1:0-7882 GCA_036769425.1 Actinomycetota bacterium | reverse complement strand
CCGTCTTCGACGATCTGCTCGTACACCACGTCGGCGTTCTGCAACCCGGTCTGAGGGCGTGACTCCGGCGAGTTCTCGACCTTCACCGACAACGCCGGCCGGGTCAGGCTCTGACCCGTTGGGTCCAGCAGGCCGGTGAGCGGAGCCACCGGCGGACCCTGGGTCGTGGTGGTCGTCGGCAGCTGCTTGTGCTTCGCCGACACGCTGCTACCCCCACCGCACGCGGCGGCAACGACTGCGAGCGCGACGACGGAAAGGAAAAAGCGAGAGCGCATCAGAGTGTTCTACTCGACAGCGCCACCCCACCGGGCATCGGCCACCGACCGACGGCGGGCGGGCACCGCAGGTGGCACGTGCGGCGGTCATGGGGCCTTTGTCCCAGTGCGGCCACCTCCTCGGGAGCAAACCGACCCACGTCGCCTCGCGCGATCCGCGCGCGACCCGCCACCCTCGTCGTCGGCGTCGGGGGCCGCTGGGTCGGGGCGCGGCGCCATCGTGGACTCGACGTCGTCCGTGGCCTCGGCGGCGGCGTGAGCCGGTGCGACCCGCACCAGCTCCTCGGTGGTGGTGGTCAGTCCGGCTCCTTCCCCGCTCCGTCCCTACCACCGGTCGGCTCTCGTTCCCCGTCAATGACTTGTTGGCCGAGGACCCGGCGATCCACCTTGTCCATCGCGGTGAGCGGCAACGCCTCCACGATCCGGAGGTCCTCAGGCAGCTTGTAGCCGGCGAGCGCTGCTCCCGCACGGGCGCGCAGAGCGTCGAGGGTCGGTGGCCGCGTCGGGTCGCGAGCCACGACCACGGCGACGCCGACCTCGCCCATGACCGGATCCGGTCTGGGGACGACCGCGACCGCGGCGACATCAGGGTGGGTCGACAACACGTTCTCCACCTCGACCGGGTACACGTTGTACCCACCGCGCACATACATCTCTTTCGTGCGTCCCACGAGATGAAGGCGGCCGCGGTCGTCGACCCAGCCGAGATCGCCGGTGCGGACGAACCCATCGTCCGTGAACGCTGCCCGCGTCGCTTCTGGGTCCCGCCAGTACCCGGTCATCACGGCCGGCGACCGCAAGCACACCGCGCCGACGGTGCCGTCCGAGACGGGGTGGTCGTCGTCGTCGAGGACGGCGAGCTTCACCGCGGCGTGCGGACGCCCGACGCTCACGACGGCGTCCTCATCGGGGTCGTCGAACGCGGTGCCGAGCCCGATCCCGGCCTCGGTGCAGGAGTACCGGCTGGCGAGCGCGGCCCCGAACCGGGCCCGGGCCTCCTCGGCCAGACCGGGTGTCACCGGTCCACCCCCGGTGACGATGAACCGCACGCTGTCGAGGTCGTAGTCGTCGAAGTCGGGCTGGCGGAGCATGAGCGCCAGTTGGGCGGGGACTCCGGCCACGGTCGTCATCTGGTGCTCGGCGAGCAGCTCCAAGGAGCGACGCGCGCTCCACCGCCGCAGGATGTAGCTGGTCCCCCCTCGGCGGAGGTTCCCGGCCAGCTTCGTCATGAACCCAAGGTGCGCGAAGGACGTGCCGGTGAACGTGCGTCCGCCTCCGCCCCACCTGTCGCCGATGTCGTTAGCGGTGATGAACGCGAGCTGGCGGTTGCCGTACACCGCGCCTTTCGGAATTCCGGTTGTTCCGGACGTGAAGATGATGGCCACGGCCCGTTCCGGGTCGTCGGGGAGCGGGGTTGGCGCGGCACCCGCGACGCGCAGGGACCCGAGGAGCTCGCCCGGCGAAGGTGCCGTGTCGACCTCGACGCTGTCGAGCCCTGCCGGTCCGAGCCCCGGTCCAGCCAGCACGAGGCGTGGCGCAGCACGTTCGAGCACCGGGTCGCGTTCGGTCGCGGTCAGACGGTCGTTGACCCCGGCGGTGACCGCGCCGATCTTGGCTGCGGCGAGATACGCGACGAGGTAGGCGGGCCCGGGGGGCAGCACGAGCGCCAGGACGTCACCAGTCGCGAGGCCGCGGCCTCGGAGCCCGACGGCCACCTCGTCCGACACTCGATCGAGGTCCTCGAACGCGAGTGGCCAACCCTCCTCGGTCACGTAGGCGGGAGCGGCACCGAAGCGCCGGGCGGCTTCGCGTAGGGTTTCGGCGAGCATGATCGGCTCTCGAGCGGGATCAGTTCCGGCGACGGTGGACCCAACCAGTCCGGGACGGCCGAGAGAGCGTTGGGGGAGGTTGGGGTAAGTGCCGGCATCGTACAAGTCGTCGCCGCGCCGTGAGGTCGAGGCGAGCGCCGGGCTCCCCGCACAACACCGGGAGCTGCGCGCGCAGGGCCGACGCACCTTGCGGCGCCTCCTCGACGCCGGACTGCGCGTCTTCGCCCGCCGCGGTTACCACGCGGCGCGAGTCGACGACATCGTGCGTGCCGCGCGCACCTCGCACGGCACCTTCTACCTCTACTTCGCCAACAAAGAAGACTTGCTCCGCGCGTTGGCGGTCGACTGCGCGCACGAACTGACGGACCTCGCCGCCAGCATCGGCCCCATCGGTCGAGACGCCGCAGGGCGGGCCGAGCTGCGAGCCTTCCTGGAACGGTTCATCGACACCTACCGCCGCTACGGCCCGGTGATCCGGGCCTGGATGGAGGACCAAGTGGGGGACCGTGACGTCGACCGCCTCGGGGTCAAGGCGTTCACGGCGATTGGCGGACGCCTGGCCGAACGGATGCGCGACGCGCAGGTGACGTTCGAGAACGAAGATGCGGCGGTGGGTGCGTTGATGGCGATGCTGGAGCGAGTCAGTTACGGCGTCGCGTCGGGGCGGATCACCGCCGACGACGCCACGCTGCTCGACACCTTGACCACGATCGTCCATCGGGGATTCTTCGCCGCGACGGACACCTGATCTCGGGCGGCGGGTTACCCGGTGCCGAGGATCACCGTCGAAGCCGACGAGAACCAGCCGCCGGTCCCGTTCACACAGCACAGCTCGGCCCCGTCGACCTGCCGGGCGCCGGCGTCGCCTCGGAGCTGATGGGTCGCCTCCACGAGCAGAAACATGCCCCGCATCCCGGGGTGACAGGCCGATAAGCCGCCGCCGTCGGTGTTGGTCGGCAGCGCGCCGCCCACGCGCAGGCGCCCGTCCTCCACGAACCCGCCGCCGTCACCCTTGGCGCAGAACCCGAGCGCCTCGAGGGTCATCAGCACCATCGGCGTGAACGCGTCGTAGAGCTGACAGCAGTCGATGTCGCTCGGCGTGACCCCGGCCCGTTCGAACGCGGCTCGACCGGACCGCCGCGCCGGGGAGTCCGTGAAGTCGGGCCATTCGCTCATGGTGGTGTGCGAGGTCGCCTCACCGGTACCGAGGACCCACACCGGAGGGTGGCGCAGATCGCGGGCCCGGGCCTCCGAGGTGAGGACGACCGCGCCGCCACCGTCGCTGCGGAGACAGCAGTGCAGCTTCGTGAGCGGGTCGGCGATGAGACGGGACGACTGGACGTCCTCGATGCTGATGGGTTCGCGGTAGTAGGCGTCGGGGTTCAGCGAGGCGTTGAACCGAGTCGACACCGCGATCTCGGCCAGCTGCTCGATGGTCGTCGCGAACTCGTGCATGTGTCGGCGGGCGGCCATCGCGTACTTGGCGATCAGGGTGTGGCCGTAGGGAACCTCGAACTGCATCGGACCCCGGGCGCCGAACGACAGGTTCGCGGTTCGTCGGCGCCGCTTCAGGTCGGCGCGAGCCGTCGACCCGTACGCGAGCACGACGACCTCGGCGTGTCCGGCCTGGATCGCCGCCACGGCGTGCTCCACCATGAACTCCCAGGTGCTCCCGCCCACCTGGGTGCCGTCGACCCAGGACGGTCGAAGACCGCAGTACTCGGCCACCTCGATCGGGGCGAGGAGTCCAAGACCGGAGGAGGCGAACCCGTCGACGTCGTCCTTGGAGAGCCCGGCGTCGGCGAGGGCCCGGCTCGCGGCCTGGAAGTGGAGCTCGTACGGGGATCGGGTGTCGACCCGTCCGCAGTCTGAGAGCGCCGCACCGACGATCGCGACGCGGGGGGACGACGGGGTCAGCGGACCCTCGCGGGCGGTCGGCGTCGTCGCGGGGCGTCGTCGTGCGCTCCGCCGCTCAGCGGAGCCGCCACTCGATCCGCTTCCCGGATTCGAAGAGCTGCTGTCCTTCGGCGATCGACTCCTGGTCGGTGCCGAGACCGACGAAGGCGTACCCGAGCGCGATGGCTTGGCGGTTGGAGAGTTCGCGCGCGGCCCAGATGGCCCGGACCGTCCCTTGCACCGCGAGCTGGGGTTGCGCGGCGATGGCGTTGGCGGCCCAAGCCGCGGTGTCGTGCAGCTCGGCCGAGGGGACGACCTCGGAGACGAGTCCGATCTCGTGGGCCCGGCGAGCCGACAGCCGCTCGTAGTTCCCGAGGAGGGACAGGCGCATGATCTCGCCGAACGGCATGCGGTCGTGCATGTGGATCGGCTCGAACGCCGCGGTCATCCCGTAGGTGACGTGTGGGTCGAAGAACGTGGCGTGGTCGGCGGCGATGATGAACTCGACTTCACCGAGCATGTAGAACGCGCCGCCGCAGGCCATGCCGTTGACCGCGGCGATGACCGGCTTCCAGAGGTCGGAGCTCTTCGGGCCGATGTTGTCGCCGGGGTCGTTGAAGTGGAACGGCGTGCCGCCGTGGGAGCCGACGATGGTGGCGTCGGTGGTGTCGTCGGTGTCGCCACCCATCTGTTCCATCCGGTCGATGCCGGTGCAGAACGCCTTCTCGCCGGCGCCGGTGAGGACGATGCAGCGCACCGCTTCCCGCCAGCGGAGCGCCCGCCAGCACTCGTGGAGCTCACGTTGCATGAGGGAGTTGAACGCGTTGTGCCGGTCGGGCCGGTTGAGCGTGACCCAGGCCACGCCGTCGCGCTCTTCGTACTGGAGCGTCTCGAACTCTGGGAACGAGCCCACGGCGCGCGGCTACTTCCGGCGCTGCGCGTCGATGCCGGCGTTCGTGGTTCGGAAGGCGTACCGGTTCAAGATGTGGCCGACCTGGGCGGGATCCCACTGGGTGGGGTTGCCGTCCTTGTCGGTCGAGAAGAACTCCTCACCCATCCGCCACGGCTCGTAGACGCACAGCGAGTTGCCCACCATCCGGAGCACTTGGCCGCTGACCGGCTTGGACTCCGACGATGCCAGCCATACCACCGCCGGGGCCGAGTTACCCGGGTTCATGGGGTTGAACTCGGTGTAGTCCTCAGGGTTCTTGACCTCGATGTCGGCCATCGCCTGGCCGACCATCCGGGTGAACCCGCCGGGGCCGATGCAGTTGGCGCGCACCCCGTATCGGGACAGCTCGAGGCTGGCGATGATCGTCATGGCCGCGATCCCGGCCTTGGCGGCCCCGTAGTTGATCTGGCTGGCCTGCCCCTGGAGGCCGGCGCTGGAGACGGTGTTGATGATCGACGCGTCGGGCTGGCGGCCGGCCTTCGACTCGGCCCGCCAGTGGGCCGATGCGTGGTGCATGGTGTTCCAGGTGCCGTAGAGGTGCACCTTGAGCACGGTGTCGAAGTCCTCGGGGCTCATCGAGAACATCATCCGGTCGCGCAGCACCCCGGCGTTGTTGACGAGGATGTCGAGGCGTCCGAATCGCTCCAATGCGGTTTCGACGAGGCTCTGGGCCCCGGCGAAGTCGGCGACGCTGCTGTAGTTGGCGGCGGCTTCGCCGCCCCGTTCCTTGATGACGGCCACCACGTCGTCGGCGACCCGTTGATCTCCGTCTCCTTCGCCGCTGACGGAGCCACCGAGGTCGTTCACGACGACCTTCGCGCCGTGCTCGGCGAGCAGGACCGCCTCACCCCGGCCGACGCCGTTCCCGGCGCCCGTGACGATGGCCACCTTGCCGTCGAGCATCTCCATTTGCGCGCCTTTCCCCCTCCGTTGAAAACTGACGCCGGCGTCACCGTATCGCGGTGGCTGACGCGCCGGTCAACCAGGTGTGGCCGTCGACGGACACGAGCAGAGGAGCAGCCTCCATGGCGGTGGACACGAGCATCATCGGGAAGGCGACCGGTGCCTACAAGGTGCGCGTCGAGCGCGGGCCGGTCAGTTTCTTCGCCGCCGCGGTCCTCGACGACAGTCCGATCTATCGCGATCCGGAGGCGGCGAAACGCGCCGGCTTCGATTCGATCCCGGCGCCGCCGACGTTCTCGTTCGCGATGCAACACCAGGGTCGCTGGGACGAGGAGCAGCCTCCGGACCCGACCCAGGGCGTGAACCCCATGAACAAGGTGATGGGGGAGCTGTTCGGGAAGGGCGCGCTGATCTTGCACGGGGAGCAGGAGTTCACCTATCACCGGCCGATCGTGGTCGGTGACGTCCTCGTCGGGGACGGCAAGATCCTCGATGTCTACGAGCGGGAGACGGAGGCCGCGGTCATGACGTTCGTGGTCGTGGAGACGACGTGGCGTGACGAGGGGTCCAACGAGCCGGTCCTCGTCGAGAAGTTCAATTTGATCGGGCGAACCAAGAAGAGCTGAGTCGGGCTGTTCACGAGCGAGAGGGAGGGGAGCCGCATGGGTCGGCTGGAAGACCAGGTTGCGATCATCACCGGCGCCGGGCAGGGAATCGGGCTGGCGTACGCCGAGCGTTTCCTGCAGGAAGGCGCGAAGGTTGTGGTCGCCGAGATCAACGAGGACCGAGCCGCCGGCGCCATGCGCTACCTCGAGGGCAAGGGAGACGCGGAGTTCGTCCGGACGGACATCTCGGACGAACAGTCGGCCCTGGCCTGTGCGGCCGAGACCAAGGACCGGTTCGGCCGGATCGACATCCTCATCAACAACGCGGCGCTGTACTACGACATCGACAACGAGCGCAACGACTACGAGTACTTGCAGAAGGTCTTCTCGGTGAACCTGCATGGCGCGTGGCTGATGGCCCGCGCCTGCGCCCCCCAGATGGTCGAGCAGCGCCGCGGCCGGATCATCAACCAGTCGTCGGGGGCGGCGTATCTCTACAACATGGTCCCGCCGGGAGACTTTCATGAGGTGAGCGGCTTCACGTACAGCCAGACGAAGTGGGGAGTCATCGGCCTCACCAAGTTCCTCGCCGCGCAGCTCGGCCAGTACAACATCACCGTGAACTGCATCGCGCCGGGCGTGACGATGACCGAGGCGACGAAGAAGATCGTCCCCGAGGGGGTCATCGACATGCTGCCGATGATGAGCGCGATGAAGCGGACCTTGGAGGCGTCGGACCTGGCCGGAACCGCGGTGTTCTTCGCCAGTGACGACGCCGAGCTCGTCACCGGGCAGGTGCTCTGCGTGGACGGCGGCGCCTGCATGCCGGCCTGACCTCGCGTTACTCGACGGCTCCGACCTCGCGGAGGCGGTGCTGCTCGGCCTCGGTGAGCCCCAGGATCTCACCGAGGACCCAATCGTTGTCCTGGCCCAGCGTCGGGCCTGACCGGTCGTAGCCGCTGGGGGCGTCCGAGAGCCGGAACCCGTTCCGCTCGTAGAGGCCGGGTCCCATGACCGGATGGACGAGCGGCACGAAGTGCTCGCGACACGCCACCTGGGGGTCGTCGTGGACGTCCCCGAAGTCGGCGACCGGGACCGCCTCGACCTTGGCCGCTTGGAGCCGCTCACAGACCTCGGCTCGGGACCGCGACGCCGTCCAGCTCGAGATCGCCGCCTCGATCTCCTCGACGCGGGTCAGCCGTTCGGGGAGGGTCGCGAGGCTCGGATCGTCGATCCCAATGACGTCGGCGAGCCGGACCCACTGCTCGTCGGTCCACGCCGCGACTGCGACCCAGCGGTCACCGACGTCGTCTTCGGCCGCGCAGGGGAAGGCGCCGTGCGGGACGGCGCGCCGAGACCGGTTGCCGTCTCGGACGCCGACGGTGCCGTCACGCTGGAACGCGAGGAGCCACGGGGACAGCG
>DAIPLE010000100.1:6711-7942 GCA_036769425.1 Actinomycetota bacterium | reverse complement strand
CGGCACCCGTACCGGATGATCGCCGCGCATCACCGGTCGCTGCTGCGCTTCGCGGCGCGCCGGTGGCGCGGGTGGCGGCGTGTGCTCCTCGTCCCAGCGGCGCTGTTCTTAGGCCTCCGGGCCGCGGCCAGCGCGCTGGCCCGGGCCGTCGACCCGCGCGCGAGATCGCGGGGTTGACCGGGTAACCTCGGCCTTCGTCATGGCCCGATCGCGCAACCGCTACTCACGCGCCCAGATGCGGGCGAAGTACCGCAAGCCTTCCCGCAAGCGTTCGTCGCGTTGGTTCTACGCCTTGCTGGCGTTCATCGTGGCGCTGGGCGTCGCCGGAGTGGTCTTCCTCCGGCCCAACAGCAGCCTCGCCACCGTGGCCCCGTCACCGGGTGACCCGACGACCGGTGCGGCCGGCGACCATTGGCACACGGCGTTCGGTGTGAACATCTGCGGGCAGTGGCTGCCGAACCCCCCCACCTTCGAGACCGCGGCCGACAACCCCAACGTGCGGGTGGGCATCCACACCCACGGCGACGGATACATCCACATCCACCCGTACACGGCCTCCGAAGGGGGCCACCACGCGACCGTCGGCCGATTCTTCGGATACGGAGGCTGGTCCGTCTCGGACAGCTCGGTCAGCGCGTGGACCGGGCCCGGCGCGGATCCGACCAAGAAGAGCTGGACCAACGGTGACAAGTGCCCGGCCGGCACCCCCGACGGCGGGCGTACCGGGGTGCTGAAGTGGGCCGTCGACTGCAAAGCCCAGAAGGGCGACCCGTCGAGCTACCAGCTCAAGGACCAGCAGGTCTTGGCGATCGCGTTCATCCCGAAGGTGCTGCCGATTCCCGTGACGCCGAACGCGGCGATCGCGCCCGCGACCGACGGGACCGGCGCCGGGGCGGTCGCGACGAGCGCTTGCAAGCCATCGGCGGTCAACAACCCTGGCGTCCCTGACACCAGTCTGGCGCCGGCCACCTCCACACCACCGTCGACGGCGGCTTCGGGCACCACCCCCTCGTCGTGAGAGCCGTCGTGCTCGTCGGCGGCGAAGGCACCCGCCTGCGGCCGCTCACGTTCACGACCCCCAAGCCCCTGCTCCCGATCGCCAACCAGGTCCTCTTGGACCGCCAGCTCGGATGGCTCGCCGCGCACGACGTCGACGAGGTGGCCCTGTCACTCGGGTACCTGCCCGACGCGTTCGTGGCCCGCTTCCCCGGCGAGCGGTTCGTCGACGACG
>DAIPLE010000100.1:0-6611 GCA_036769425.1 Actinomycetota bacterium | reverse complement strand
GAAGTGAAGGCGTTCGTCGAGAAGCCGCCCCGCGACGCCGCGCCGACCGACTGGATCAATGCCGGCACCTACGTCCTCGAGCCGTCCGTCCTGGACCGCGTCCCGTCGGGTCTCAAGGTCTCGATCGAGCGGGATACGTTCCCTCGCATCCTCCAGGACCGACGCCACCTGTTCGCGGTGCGAAGCGCCGACTACTGGATCGACATTGGCACCCCCCAGCAGTACCTGCAGGTGCACACCGACGTGCTCGCGGGTCGGCTCGGTCTCCCGCCGGCCCCCGGCGCCCGCGAGACCGCACCGGGGATCTGGGCCCAAGGTGAGGCCGAACCGGGCGATCACCTCCAGGCCCCGGTGCTCGTCGGGCCCGGCGTCGACCTCGATTCCGAGGCGCGCGTCGCCAGCTCGGTCCTCGGCGCCGGGGTGCAGATCGCGGCGGGCGCGACCGTCACCGGCAGCGTCGTCCACGACGGGGCGCGCATCGGACCACGGGTGCGGGTCACCCGCTCGATCGTCGGAGCGGGCGCCGTCATCGGCGCCCAGGCGACGATCCGCGACGAATCGATCGTCGGTGCCGACACCGTGGTGGAGCCGGGCTCCGAGCTGATCGACAGTCGGGTGCCGGAATCGAACGCGGTCCCGGCTCCGTCATGAGGGTCCTCGTCACCGGGGGAGCCGGCTTCATCGGGTCGACGCTCGTCGATCGCCTGCTCGCGGAGGGATCCGACGTCGACGTCGTCGACGATCTCTCAAGCGGGTTGCTCGCCAATCTCGGCGACGCGCGGGCGCAGCGGGCCCGAAAGTGCACCTTCCAGCGTCTCGACGTGCGCTCGAAGGGCGTCATCGAGCTGATGGCGCACCGCAAGCCCGAGGTCGTGTACCACTTGGCGGCGCAGCCGAGCGTGACGGTCTCGGTCAACGAGCCGACGTTGGACGCCGAGGTCAACATCCTCGGGTCGCTGAACGTGCTGCAGGGCGCGCTGCAGGCCGGCACCCGCAAAGTCGTGTTCGCCGGGTCGGGTGGCACGCTGTACGGCGTCCCCGAGTCCACCCCGACCCGTGAGGGCCATCCGCAGCATCCGATCTCGCCGTACGGCGTCTCGAAGAAGGCCGTCGGCGACTATCTCCACTACTACCGCGAGGTGCATGGGTTGGAGTCGACGGTGCTGGCCCTCGCCAACGTGTACGGGCCTCGCCAGGACCCTCACGGTGAGGCCGGTGTCGTCGCGATCTTCGCCGGTCGGCTGCTCACCGGCGAGCGGCCGACGATCTTCGGCGACGGTCAGCAGACCCGCGACTTCGTGTTCGTCGACGACGTCGCGGACGCCTTCGTCCGCGCCACCGAGAAGGCTGGCGGCCTGACCGTCAACATCGGCACCGGATCAGAGACCAGCGTGCAGCAGCTCTACGACCTCATGGCCCGCACCGTCGGGTTCGAGGAACCGGCGCGCTATGCGCCGCCCCGAGCCGGCGAGCTGCGACGTTCGGCGCTGGACCCCGGCCGGGCCGCGATCCACTTGGCCTGGAAGCCGTGGACCGCCCTCGACGAGGGCGTTCAGCGCACGATCGACTGGTTCGGCGCTCAACGCGTTAGACGCTGATCACCGCCGGACTCGCAGCGAGTCCAGCTTGACCGGCGGTCGGGAGCGCGGCGCGTAGGTCGGGTCGGGGTGGCCGACGAGGACCATGGCGTGGGGGAGCCATCCGTCGTCGAGTCGGAGGGACGTGCGGGCTTCGTTGGGACAGAAGATCGGGGCCGCCACCCAGCATGAGGCCAGTCCCCGGTCGGTGGCGGCGAGCATGAGGTTCTCGACTGCGGCGCCGAGCGCGAGGAGCGCCATGCCCCACTCGGCGCGTTGGCGCGCCTCGTCGGGATAGTGGTCCAAGCCGTCGTCGGTGAGGCATCCGAGCACCACTGCCGGCGCGGCCTCGATGTGCCGGTGCGAGGCGTCGACGAGCGCGTTGATGCGCGCCGGTTCGAGCCCGTCGCGGGCCAGGTCGGACCGCCAGCGTTCGCCCATCCCGGTGGCCAGCGCGGCCTTCGCGTCCGGCGTGTCGACCACGACCCAGCGCCACGGTCGGGAATGGTGGGGGGCTGGGGCCAGGCATGCTGCGGTGATGAGCGTGTCGAGCAGGTTCGGGTCGACCGGCTCGGGGCGAAAGGCGCGGATCGAGCGGCGGGCCTCGAGAAACGCGGGGACGTCGGTCATCGGAACAGGTCGTCACCCGGCGCGCGGATCAGCTCCCGGGCTGACCCCTCGCGCCGCCAGGCTGCTTCGAGGCCTCGCACGATCGCCGCGGGGATCGCTCGTGCCTTGCCCATGACCAGCTCGGCGGCACCCGCGATCTCGTCGGCGATGGCCACCTCGGTGACCTGGAGCTCCCGGCCGAGCGCGTCGGTCTCGCCGCGAAGGTCGACGACCGCCGCGAGGCCGGCGACCCCGATGGCGACATCGGTCAGTCCCAGACGCCAGGCGCGGCCGAAGGTGTCGGAGACGATCACCGCGACGTCGACGCCGGCGTGGGCCCGCACCGCGTCGCGCACGTGACGGGCAGATCGGTCCGGGTCGACGGGCAGCAGGGCGGCCCATCCGGCGTCGACGTTCGACAGGTCGATCCCCGCGTTGGCGCACACGAACCCGTGGCGGGTCTCGGAGATCACGAGGTCGCCGCGGCGGCGCAAGATCCGAACCGATTCCGAATCGATGAGTGCCCGGCGTGCGTCGCGGTCGTCGGGGTCGAGGCGGACCAGGCGGTCTTCGGCCTTCGACATCACCTTCTGGGTCACGACCAGACAGTCGCCGTCGGTGAGCGGCGTGCCTTGAGCTCGGGCCGCGTCGGTGATGAGGATCGCGACTTCGTCGCGGGGGCGAACCTCGGGGATCCCGGCGACCGGGATGATGTTGAGCGTCACGCCACGGCGGCGAGGGTGTCGCGTGCGAGCGCGGCGGTGATGCGCTCGTCGCGCATCAACGTGTCAGCGACGACGGCGCGCACGCCCAACGCTTCGATGCGCGGCACGGCGTCCGCGTCGGCGGTGTCGATCACCAACGTGGCGCAGACATCGCGGTACGCCTCGGCGACGCCGACGCAGGACACCTCGATGCCGAGCGGCCCCATAAGCCGATCAGCTGGGCCTTTGACCGGCCGACCGCCGATGATGGGGCTGACGCCGACGACGCGATCCCGGCGAGAGCGGAGCAGCTCGCGGATTCCCGGGACGGCGAGGATCGGTCCGATCGAGATCACCGGATTGCTCGGGCAGATCAGGATCGTCTCCGCGGCGGTGAGCGCCTCGATGACGCCGGGAGCGGGGAGGGATCGGCTGGCCCCGTCGAAGCGGACGCTCAAGACCGGAGGTTCCGCTCGGTCGCGGACGAACCACTCCTGCATGGCCAGCTCGTGTGGCGTGCCGTCCGGGGTCCGAACCGTGATTCGGGTCGCGACGGCGGCGTCGCTCATCGGCAGGAGCCGGGTCCCTAGGCCCCACGCGGTCGCGATCTCGGCCGTCACCTCGGTCAGGGACGCGCCGGCGCGCCGACGGGCGCTGCGATAGAGGTGGGTGGCGAGGTCACGGTCACCGAGGCGAAACCACGTGGGGGTCCCGTATCGCGCCAGCGCGGCCATCGTGTCGAAGGTCTCACCGGCGAGACCCCAGCCGGTCTCGGGGTTGTTCGCCCCGGCGAGGGCGTAGGTGACGCTGTCGAGGTCCGGACACACCCACAGGCCGTGGAACTCGTCGTCATCTCCGGTGTTCACGACCGCCGTCACGTCTTTGGGCGCGACGACGTCGACCAGGCCGCACAAGAAGCGGGCGGCCCCGACACCTCCGGCCAGCGCGGCGAGCACGCCGAGACGTTACGCGACGAACCCCCCGGCGGGACCGGGGGGTTCGTGGGTGTAGTGGTTGGGGTCAGTCGGTCGGCGTGGTCGCCGAGTTCGCCTTCGTGGTCGTGCCCTTCGGGCTGGCCTGCGCTGACGGACGCGACGTCGGGGTGACCTCGTCGACGACCCGACGGACGGTGGCGCCGACCTGCTCCAGAACTGGCTCCACGCGGGCGCGCACGTCGGCCACGAGCGGCTCGACTCGCTCGCCGAACTGACTCACGACGGGCTCGACCCGGGCCTTGACCTCGGTGCGGACCGATTCGGCCGCTGCCCGGGCCTCGCCGGCGACGCTGGTGGCCTGGTCCCGGGCGGTTTTGGCCGTCTCGGTCAGGCGGCCCTGAGCCGCCCGGCGGCGGACCTGGGCCTGCTGGAACCCGAGCACGCCGATGCCGACCACGGTGTAGGCGGCGTCCTCGGCACGCTGGCGGACGTCTCGGATGATGGTGTCGCTGGTCACGGTTGTCTCCTCGAAGGATCGGTGGGGGATCGGTTGCTAGCCACAATACGCGAGAATGCTAACTATTGCAAGCACTCGTGACCGGGATCACGAGTGCTGGCAAGGTCCCGCCTATCCTCAGGCCACCCGATGAGCCTGCCCGACGACGACCTCGACGGAACCGACTTCCCGCCCGAGGTCGACGAGCAGGACGAGGACCTCCTCGACGCGCCGCCGCCCGTCGTGGTCGTCGTCGTCACCCGCAATCCCGGCCCGTTCCTCGAACCGGCGCTCGAAGGGCTCCGGTTCCAGGACTACCCGACCCTGTCGGTGCTGGTCGTCGATGCTGGATCGACCGTCGATCCGGGGCCTCGGGTCGCCGCGGCGCTGCCCGACGCCTTCGTCCATCGGGGGCCCGGCAGCCGCCCGGGATTCGGTGGCGCCGCCAACGAGGCCCTCGAGCTCGTCGACGGGGCCGCGTTCTTCCTCGTCTGCCACGACGACGTCGTGTTGGCGCCCGACGCCATCCGCCTGCTGGTCGGGGAGGCCTACCGCTCCAACGCCGCGATCGTGGGACCGAAGCTCGTGTCCTCGGACGACCCCGAGGTGCTGCTCGAGGTGGGCCGCTCGATCGACCGGCTCGGCGGGTCGCACACCGGCATCGAACCGGGGGAGTTGGACCAAGAACAGCACGACGCGGTCCGCGACGTCTTCTACGTCTCGAGCGCCGCGCTGCTCGTGCGCGCCGACCTGTTCGCTGAGCTGGGCGGCTTCGATCCCGAGACGTTCCCCGGTTCCGAGGACCTCGACCTCTGCTGGCGGGCACGCCTCGCCGGCGCCCGTGTCGTCGTCGCCCCCGACGCCCGGGCCGCGCACGTCGAGGCCGCCGCGGCGCGTCGCCCCGGTGACGCCCCGACAGCCCGCGACGTCGCTCGCCGTCGCGTTCGCGTCCTGTTCACCTGCTACTCGTTCTCGTCGCTGCTGCGTGTCATCCCGATGGGGATCGCGCTGGCGTTCTTCGAGGCGCTGGTGTACGCGCCGACGCCGCGTCGACGCCAGGCGACCGCGGTCATCGGTGCGTGGCGCTGGAACCTGGTCCATCTCGGCCGGTTGCGCGCCGCCCGACGCCGGGCGCAGACGCTGCGGACGATCCACGACGGGGAGCTCCGATCGCTCCAGGTCGGCGCGGGCGCCCGGGTAGGGGCGTTCCTCACCCAGCACAACGCGGACGAGCGCATCGAGTCGCTCGAGGACCGGGTCCGCGACACCCTCGAATCGTTGGGGGCGGCCCTGGTCCACCCCGCGTCGCTGGCGCTGGCGGCATTCTTGCTCGTCGTGATCCTCGGATCCCGCGACTTCTTCTCGGCCGGCGTCCCCGGCGTCGGGTCGTTCGTGGCCTGGCCCGGCGTCCGCGCCCTCGCCGGGGCGTTCGGGTCGGCGTGGCGCTACACCGGACTCGGTTCGACCGCCGCGGCGCCGCCCGCGCTGGCGTTGATGGCAGGACTCGGGACGGTCCTGGTCGGCAGCGCCGGTACGGCACAGGCGCTCCTCGTGACCGCGGCGATCCCCGTCGGCGGGTTCGGGGCCCTGCGAGTCGCGCGCCAGATCGGCACGGAACGCACCGGGATGATGATGGCCGGTGTTGCGTACGGGGCCAGTCCGGTGCCCCGCAACGCGATCGCGCAGGGTCGCCTCGGACCGCTGATCCTCTTCGCGCTGGCGCCCTACCTGGTGCTGTTGCTCATCCGCATCGGCCGGTTCGATCCCGCGGCGCGAACCGGGCGACGCCAGCTCCTCGGTCTGTCGATCGGCACCGCGGTGACGACGGCATGGTTCCCGCCCGCCGCGCTGGTGGTGATCGTCGCCGCGGTCGCGTGGTGTCTGGCCAGTGTCGTCGTCGGCGGGTCCCGGGCCGCGTTCCGGGCCCTCGGGGCGTCGCTGGTGGGCGCGGGCGGCGCCGCGCTCCTGCTGATGCCATGGACGCTGACGGTCGCCCACGCGGCGAACGATCGGGCGGCGTTCGGCTTCGCCTTCTACCCCCACGTCACCCTCAGCCAGCTCGTCCGGTTCGACACCGGGCCCGCCGGCGGCGGGATCGCGCCGTACGGGTTCCTCGCGGCCGCCGCGCTCGGGCTGGTCCTCACGACCGGACCGCGACTGCAGTGGGCCGCGCGGGCGTGGCTGCTCACGCTCGTGGCGTGGGCCGCGGTGCTGGTCCCGGCCCGGCTCGCGCCGGGCACCGCGGTGCCGGCGCCCGAAGGGATCCTCGCGCTCGGCGCGCTCGGCATCG
>DAIPLE010000099.1:0-7970 GCA_036769425.1 Actinomycetota bacterium | reverse complement strand
GCCGTGGACGACCTTGGCGTCCGCGCCGCGACCGCGTTCACGGCGGGAACCTTCCCCCAGGTTCCCCTCGACGAACCCGCGTGGTATCCGCTGTACAGCACCTGCATCGAGCTCGGCCTCCCGCTGTTCGTCACGGTGGGGATCCCGGGACCGCGCGTCCCGTTCGCACCCCAGGACGTCCGTCGGCTCGACCAGGTCTGCTACGACTTCCCCGAGCTCGTCGTCGTGATGCGCCACGGCGCTGAGCCGTGGGCCGACCTCGCGGTGAAGCTCATGCTCAAGTGGCCAGGCCTGCACTACTCCACGAGCGCGTTCGCACCTCGGTACTACCCGAAGGCCATCGTCGACTATGCGAACACCCGCGGCGCCACGAAGGTGTGCTTCGCGGGCTATTTCCCGATGGGGCTCTCCTACGAGACGATCTTCGAGCAGCTGCCCTCGGTCCCGTTCCGTGACCACGTGTGGCCGCAGTTCCTCCGCGACAACGCGCTCCGACTCCTCGGGGAGCGATCGCCGCGGGCGGTGTGATCGGGGCCGACTCACCAGCCGTCGGGCCAGTGCCGAGTCGGCGACAGCGACCAGCGTGGCTCGCGACGTTCGAGGAACGCCAGGACACCTTCGCGCGCGTCGGCTTCTCCCATGATGTGGCGGTGCATCGCGCTCTCGAGGCGATCGGTCTCCTCGGCGTCGAGGGGCGGACTGGCCCAGAGGAGCCGCTTCGTGATCGCGACGGACAGGGGTGCGGCATTCGTTGCGATGTCCCGTGCCACCGCCAACGCGGTGGCCAGGACCCGCTCGGGCACCACCGCTCGAGTGGCGAGGCCCATCGCGACGGCCTCCTCGGCACTGAAATGACGGCCGGTGAGCAACAGGTCGGCGGCCTGGGAGAACCCCACCGCCCGCGGCACGGTCCAGTGGGAGTGCGCGTCCGGGATCACCCCTCGCCGCACGTGAACGAACCCGTACTTCGCACCCGTCGCCATGATCCGGAGATCGCACTGCATGGCCAGCGTCATGCCGATCCCGATGGCGTGACCGTTCATCGCCGCCAGGACCGGCTTACGAACCTCCCACGCCGGCGGTCTGACCGGTGACGACGTGAACTCCCTCCGACCCGTCACTGGCGCGGCGAACGTCTCGCCGGCAGGTCCGAGATCGGCGCCGGCGCAGAACGTGTCGCCCGCGCCGGTCACGACCACCGCCCGCACGCCGTCGTCCTCGTCGCAGCGCCGGTAGGCCGCGCCGAGGCTCTCTCCCATCGCGCCGGTGAACGCGTTTCGCCGCTCCGGGCGGGACAGGGTGATCACCGCCACGTTGTCGTCGACGGCGAACGTCAGGTCTGAGAAATCGTCCGGATCACGCACCCGGATAGTCTGTCCCGTATGCCTGCAACGAAAGTCGGGACCCGTCTTCGCTGCGACCGCTGTGGCACCGAGATCATCGTCGTGAAAACCGCCGACGACAGCCAACCCGTGTGCTGCGACCAGCCGATGGTGACTCGCGAGGGCTGAGGGGCACCCATGGCGAACCTGCTCGGGAAGCGCTACCAGTGCGCCGTGTGCGAGGCCACGGTGCTCGTGACGAAGGCCGGCGACGGCGAGCTCGTGTGCCACGGCCAGGTCATGGCGGTCGCCCAAGCCAAACCGCTTCCCTCGTCCGACTGAACCCGACCATGCCGGTCGTCGAGCTCGACGCCCGGTTGCTCGCGGCCGGCCGTGCCGCCGTCGACGCCGCCCTCATCAACCACCTCGGAGCGCCCGCGCTGGTCGTCGTGCCGGCCGCGGCCGTCGTCACTCCCGACCAGTGGCAGCTGCTGGCCGAGATCCCGTTCCTCGTGGCGGCGGCTGAAGCACCCGATCCCGCCGGCCGCTACGCGCCCGACGTCGTCCTCGATGACGACCTCGGGGTCGAGGTGCTCTGCGCCCAGGTCGACCGCGCCCCGATCGCCGCGACCGCCGCTGCGCTGCTGCTTCGCACCGCGACCGGTGACTGGTGGGCGGGACTGGTCCGAGAGTCGGCTACGTACTCGATGCTGCAAGCCGGGCCCGAGTTCGGCGCCTGGCTCACGCGCCATCGCGATCGGTCGCCGAGGCTCGACGACGCGCCTCGGGTCCGAGTCGTGCGCCACCCGCAGCTCACGGAGGTCGTTCTGACCCGCGGTGACCGTCACAACGCGCTGGACCGTCGCTTGCGAGACGAACTCGACGCCGCGCTCCTCGACGCGACCGCTAGGGAGGGACCGATCGTGGTGCTGGGCGACGGACCGTCGTTCTGCTCCGGCGGTGATCTGGACGAGTTCGGATCGTTCGCCGAGCCGGCGTCGGCCCACCTGGTCCGGCTGGGCCGATCCCTCGCGACGCGATTCGCCCGCGACCGTGACCGTTTCGTCGTCGGCATCCACGGGTCGTGCCTGGGTGCGGGAATCGAGCTGGCCGCGTTCGCGGACCATGTCGTCGCAGCCGACGACGCGCGGCTTGGACTCCCCGAGCTCGGTCTCGGACTCGTGCCCGGCGCCGGCGGCACGGTGTCGCTCCCAGCGCGGATCGGACGACAGCAGACTCTTCGGCTGCTGCTCTCCGGCGATACGATCTCGGCCCCAACGGCGCTCGGTTGGGGCTTGGTCGACGAGGTCGTGAACCCGTCGCAGCTCCGCGACCGCTGCTTCGAGATCGCGGAGTCATTGCTCTGAACATCGCCATGTTGCTCGAGATGGCCGCCGACGGGTTCGGCGAGCGGGTTGCGGTCGGCACCGGCGAGGCCAGCCTGACCTTCTCCGACCTCCGACGGCATGCCACCGCGATTGCCGCGAGGCTGCACGACTCTCGACCGACTGTCGCGTTGCTGGCGGAGACGTCGCCGCTGGTCCCGGTGGCGCTCTTCGGGGCCGCGTGGACAGGGGTGCCGTACGCCCCGCTCAACTACCGGCTCCCCGCGGAGGCCCGTCAAGGGCTGCTCGCCCGGCTGGCGCCGGTCGAGATCGCCGATGACTCGTGGCTCGACGCTCCGGCGACCCCGAGCGCTCCGTACCCCGATGATCCGACCGCGCCGGCGGTGCTGCTCTTCACCAGCGGCACCACGGCGGAACCGAAAGCCGCGACGCTTGCCCACGACCAGCTGTTGGCGTATCTCTTCAACACCGTCGAGTTCGGCTCCGCCGGCGACGACGAGGCGGTGCTTGTCGCGGTCCCTCCGTTTCACATCGCGGGGGTCGCCGCGATCCTGTCCTCCACCTACGCCGGACGGCGGGTCGTCCCCCTCCCTCGGTTTTCGCCGGAGGCCTGGCTGGCGGTGACGGCCCAAGAGGGCGTGACCCACGCGTTCGTGGTCCCGACCATGCTGGCCCGCATCGTGGGCCAGATCGAACAGGACCCCGACGTCGACGTGTCGTCGCTTCGTCACCTCGCCTACGGGGGCTCGCGGATGCCGACCCCGATCCTGGAACGGGCGCTCACGTTGTTCCCGAACGCGGATTTCGTGAACGCGTACGGCCTCACCGAGACGAGCAGCACCGTCTGCATCCTCGGACCCGACGATCACCGTGCCGCGCAGCACAGCGCCGACGCGACGGTCCGAGCCCGGCTCGGGTCCGTCGGCCGTCCGGTCCCGGGCGTCGAGGTCCGAGTCGTCGACGGCGAGATCCAGGTCCGGGGCGCGCAGGTGTCCGGCGACTATGTCGGACAGGGTTCTCAACGCGACGCCGACGACTGGCTCCACACCGGTGACCGCGGGCGTATGGATGATGACGGCTACGTGTTCGTCGACGGACGTGGTGACGACACGATCATCCGCGGCGGCGAGAATCTCGCGCCAGCCGAGATCGAGGACACGCTGTTGCGCCACCCCGCGGTCGCAGGGGCGGCGGTCGTCGGCATCCCCGACGAGGAATGGGGCGAGCAGGTCGCCGCTATGGTCGTCGCCCGACCCGGCGTCTCGCTCGACCCCGATGACCTGCGCGGCTACGTCCGCGACCACCTCGGGTCCTTGAAGACCCCGCAGGTGCTCGTCGTCACCGACGAGCTGCCCCACACCGCCACCGGCAAGATCCTGCGCCGTGAGGTGCGGGCTGGTCTTGCCGAACGTCGGTGAAGGTTCCCTACGTCTTCTGGGACCGCAGCGCCGAGATCATCGGCCACGTCGACGCCCAGAAAGGCCGGTGGGCGCGGTGGGTCAACCTGGCGTTCTACATCGGTGCGCCCATTCTCCTCGGTGTGAACAGCGCGACGTACGCCCGCGAGCTCGAGACCCGAACCCAAGCCCAAGTCGTCGCTGAAGCGATGGACGTACTGGGATCGATCTACGGCTGATCGGCGGTGACCGGTGGCCAGTCCGGTGTGGGAACCACGAGGGTCGGCATGTCGGGAGGCGGTCCGAGCGCGACCGCGATCTTCGAGAACCCCATGAAGAGCGCCACACCGACGGTCAGCTCGACGAGCTGACCGGCGTCGAAGTGCTCGAGCAGTTCGCGGCGCTGTTCGTCGGTGAGCCCGTGCGGGTCCGCGAGGAACGAGTCCACGAAGCGGATCACGGTCTTCTCGGCCGGCGAGAGGTCCGACGTCTCGAACTCGTCGGCGATCAGCTCCACGCGGTCCTCGGTCAGGCCTGCTTGGCGAGCCCCGTCGAAGCGCACGTTCTGGCAATAACGACAGCCCGTCGTCCTCGCGTTGCGGAGACGGGCGATCTCCTTCGTTGGCTGGTCGACCGTCCCGTGGCTCCACAGCGTGCCGTACAGCCGCCAGAACGCGGCCGTCGCTTCGGGCTGCAAGTCGAGCACATCCCCGGGGATCGGATGGCGGCCCGTGCTCATCTCAGTTCCGTCCCCACATCGTGGGATTCAGCGTAGGCCGTCGGTGGGCGTCGGGCCGGGGACCACGATCACCCCTGACGTGGGATCGTCATCGACACCGAGGATGGAACGGAATCGACAGAACCCGTCGAAGAGGGCGAGCGCCTCGCAGAGCGCCACGAGACCCGCCACCGTGAAGTGGTCGACGACGGTGTCGCGCAGTGTGGCGTCGATTCCTTCCACGTCGATCACGAACTGCTCGGCGAAACCAAGCGCGGCCCGCTGCGCGGGGCTGAACATCGGTGCCGTCGGCCACTGCGCGAGCTGGGTCACCTGCTCCTCGGTCAGGCCGGCCTGGAGCGCGGGCTCGTAACGGACCTGCTGCTCACTCTGGCACCGCAGCAGCTGCGCGACCCGGAGGCGACACAGTTCGAGCACGATCGGGTCCAGCAGGTCGTGGGTCCAGAACGTCGCGTAGAAGGCTCGGAACGGCTCGTACAGGTCGGGTCGGAGACCGAAGACCCGATCGAGCGCGCTCGCTCCTTCTGCTCGTTCGGGTAACCAGCTCATCCGGGCTCACAAGCCCATGAAGCTGCCACCGTCACAGACGATGGTCTGGCCGGTCACGTACCCCGCGTCGTCGCTCGCCAGGAACGCGGCGACGGCGCCGATGTCGCGCGCGGCGTCTCCGATGCGTCGGAGTGACGTGCGCGCCTCGAGGCGTTCCTTCAACGCGGGGTTCTCCGCGAACGCGTTCGTGAGCGCTGGGGTCTCCGCGACCGGCGCGAGGCAATTGACGGTGATCCCGAGTGGGCCCCACTCGCGTGACAGGCTCTTGGCCATCGCCCGTTGCGCGGCCTTCACCGTCGAGTAGATCGGGATGCTCACGCTTCCTTCGACTCCCGACGGGGAGGTGACCAGGATGAGGCGTCCACGAGACCCAGCGGTGCGCAGATGCGGATACGCGAAGCGGGCCGCGTAGAACGATCCCCAGACCGCGGTGCGTGAGTTCACGGTCCAGAGCGCGTCGTCGACGTCTTCGAGTCGGTGCGCTCGACCGCCTCGAAACGCGTTGTGGACCATGATGTCGAGGCCGCCGTACCGCTCGACCGTGTCCGCGACACAGCGCTCGACGTCCTCGGCGCGGGTGACGTCGGTCACGAGGCAGGCGGCTTCGCCACCGCGGTCCCGGATCTCTTGGGCAGTCGGTTCACCGGTCTCGGCGCGGCGGGCGGCCAGGACGACGTTCGCGCCGTGGGCCGCGAAGGCGTGGGCGATGCCTCGCCCCACTCCCTGGCCGGCGCCGGTCACGACCGCGGTGCGCCCCGTCAACGTCGGCCCAGTCGCGGCGGTCACGGGGCCATCCACACGCCACCGTCCACGCTGATCGTGGCGCCGGTCACAAAATGACCGCCGTCGCCGAGGAGGAACACGACGACCGGTCCGATGTCGTGCTCGGGATCACCGCTGCCGCCGAGCGCCGCCGGCGCCAGCGACGTCGCGGTGCTCGACACCCCGATCGGGACCTGCTCAGGAGCCACCGCGACGCAGTTCACCGTGATCCCGTCGGGACCCCACTGACGGGCCGCGGACTTGGCCAGAAGGCGTTGGCCCTCCACCGCAGTCGTATAGGGAACCAGCCGCTCGGCCCCGGACATCGACACCGTGGGGGCGACGAAGACGATCCGGCCGTCGTGACCGCGCATCGAAGCGAACGAGGCCTGCAGCACCGCCAGCGCGGCGCGCATCGTGCCTTCCCAGATCAGGTCCCACCGCTCGTCGTCGACGTCGGCGAACGCAATGGGCTCGTACGCGATCGGGTTCATGGCGGCGTGGACCACCGCGCTGACTGACGCACCGAACGTCTCGGCCGCTCCGGCGAAGGCTCGCTCGACGTCGTCCCGTTCGGTGAGCGAGACCGGGAACGCGACGGCCCGACCGTCGTGCTCGCGCACCTCCTGCGCCACCGCCGTGAGCGGACCCTCATCGCCGAGGAGCGCGACGTTCGCCCCTTCGTTGGCGACTGCGAGCGCTAGTCCGCGACCGAGAGGCTGGTCCGCGCCGGTGACGACCGCGACCCTGCCCGCGAGCGCGCTCATCGGCCGGACCGTATCATCCGGCCGTGGAAACCGATCAAGGCGTGCGCGCGCTCGTCGCGCGTTCCTGTGACGCGGTGGCGCGCGCGGATGTGGAAGCCTGGACCGCGTGCTGGTGTGACGACGGTATCTGGACCATTCCGGGTCGGGGCCCGGTGGTCGGTCGGTCCGAGCTCCGGGCCGCCTTTGTGGCGTTGAGTGCCGAGTTTGACCTTTGCGTGCAGGAGGTGCTCTCAGGCTGGGTCGAGGTGAGCGGTGATCGGGCGACCGCGCGCTGGTATCTGCACGAGACGCAACGAGGCGTCAACGGGGGCCAAGAGGTCCTCGGTTGCTACGACGACACCGTCGTGCGTGACGAGCACGGCTGGCGTTTCGCTCGCCGCCGGTTCTGGGTCCTCTACCGGGGGCCACGGGACCTTCCCGGGCAGGTGTTCAGGCGACCGCCACCGGCATCGCCGTGATGCCGTTGATGAAGCTGGACCCCGACCGCGCGATGGGCCCGTCGGGCCCCAGTCCCGGGAGCCGTTCGAGCAGCGCCTCGAAGAGCACCCGGGCCTCGAGTCGAGCCAGGCCGGCACCGAGGCAGAAATGAGGGCCGCCACCACCGAACGCGACGTGATCGTTTGGGGTGCGGGCGACGTCGAACGACCCGGCGTCGGGGAACTGGCGCTCGTCCCGGTTGGCGGACGTGTACCAGACGACGACCTTGTCTCCGGCGGCGATCTGCTGTCCACCCAGCGTGGTGTCCTCACGGGCGGTGCGCCGGAAGCGCATCACCGGTGTCACCCAACGCAACATCTCCTCGACCGCGCGGGGGACGAGCTCGGGATCGTCGCGGAGTCGGTCTCGCTGCTCGGGGTGCTCGAAGAGAGTGAGCATCCCTCCAGTGATCAGGTTGCGAGTGGTCTCGCTGCCGGCGTTCATGAGCAGCATGAAGAACAGGTCGACATCGAGCTGGGTGAGGCGCTCACCGTCGACTTCGGCGGCGAGCAGGACGCTGAGCAGGTCGTCTCCGGGAGTCTGCTCGCGCTCGGCAGCTAAACGACCGGCGTAGGCGAACATCTCGGTCATCGCGTCACGGGCGTCGACAC
>DAIPLE010000288.1:0-2444 GCA_036769425.1 Actinomycetota bacterium | reverse complement strand
GCACCAGGTAGAACCCGGCTTGGAGCACGGCGAGGTACAGCTCGAAGACCTCGCGCGAGTTCGGAAGCAGCATCGCCACCGCGTCGCCGGCCTGCAGTCCGATCGCGCGCAGGCCGTGGACGAGCTGGTTGGTCGTCGCGAGCAGCTCGCCCGCGCTGACCTCGGTGCCATGGGGATCGACGAGGGCCAGCTGGTCAGGGTTCGCGGCCGCGATGGCCCAGAATCCGAGTTGGGGCGCCTCGGTCGTCGTGGTTCCGGTCACTGCGTGCTCCTGATGCTCATGGGGATGGTGTCGCGGGTGTCGCCATCGCCGACGCCGACGCGGGTTGCGTCACGAGCCGCTTGGCCCAGCGGTAGTCGGGCTTCCCGACCGGGGTTCGGGGGATGTCGTCGGTCACGTGCAGCTGGCGAGGCATCTTGTACGAGGCGAGCCTCGCCCGACAGAACCCCTGGAGGTCTTCGAGGGTGACACTCGCGCCCGGTCTCGGGGTGACGACCGCGGCGACGCGCTCGACGAAGCGTTCGTCGGGGACACCGACGACGACGGCGTCGAACACGTCCGGGTGTGCCTTGAGGGTCGCTTCGACCTCCTCGGGGTACACCTTCTCGCCGCCGGTGTTGATGCAGACCGACCCCCGTCCGAGCAGGTTCAGCGTCCCGTCGGCCTCGATGGTCGCGTAGTCGCCCGGGACGACCCAGCGGGCGCCGTCCGGGTCGGTGACGAACGTGGCCGCGGTCTTGGCCGGGTCCTTGTAGTAGGCGAGCGGGATGTGACCTCGACGGGCGAGGCGGCCGATCTGGCCCGAGCCGGCCGCCACCGGCTGCCCCTCATCGTCGAGCACCGTGACCGAGTCGCTGACGGTGAACTTGGGTCCCGCGGCGGGCCCGTCGAAGTCCAGGACCGTCCCGGCGGCGCCGGTCTCGGACGCACCGAAGGAGTCCGTGACCATCACCCCCGGCACCAGGGATCGCAGCTCCTCCTTGACGGCCTTGGAGAGGATGGCACCGCCCGAGCCGATTCCCGCCAGGGCCGACAGGTCATAGGAGGCGCCCGGCGCGCCGAGAGCGTCGGCGAGCGGGCGGGCCATGGCGTCACCGACCACCATGATCGAGTTCGCCCGTTCTCGCTCGGCGAGCCGCAGCACCCGGTCACCGTCGTAGTGGCGGTCACAGTTGAGCACCGCAGTGTTGCCGCCGTAGAAGGTGATGAACGTCACCCACTGGCCGCCCCCGTGCATCATCGGGGCGTTCACGAGGGCCACCGTCCGTCGCTCGTCGGTCGTGACTCGACCCGCGAGCTCCTCCGGGGAGCGAATCGGGGGTTGGCCGAAGCCGCCACCGCCGAGCGCGGCGAAGAAGATGTCCTCGGCTCGCCACACCACGCCTTTCGGGAGGCCGGTGGTTCCTCCCGTATAGAGAAGGTACGGGTCGTCGGAGGACCGGGGTCCGGAGTCCCGGTCGGGACCCGCGGTGGCGAGCGCTTCCTCGTACGGGACGGCGTCGAGGGCAGCGAGGGCCTGCTCCGACGCCTCGTCGGTGCTCCCGTCGGCCAAGACCACGAAGTGGCGGAGCTTGGGCGCGTGAGGCCGCGCGGCGAGGACCAGCGGCGCGAAGGACCGTTCGAAGACGATCGCGACGGCGTCGGAGTTCTCGAGGAGGTACTCGAGCTCGTCGGTGACGTACCGGTAGTTCACGTTGATGACCGCCGCCCGGGCCTTGTAGATGCCGAGCTCGGCTTCGAGCCACTCGGCCCGGTTCCACGCATAGACCGCGACGTGATCGCCGGGACTGATCCCCGCAGTGCGCAGGTGGTTGGCTAGACGGGTGGCCCGCTCGTCGAGGTCACGGTAGGTCCGGCGAGCCTCGCCGGCCACCAGCGCCAACCGGTCCGGGACGGTGTCCGCCACGATCTCGAACAGGTCGGCGAGGTTGAACTCCATCGGGCCGGAAGTAGAACATGTTCCTGTCCGGCCCGGCAAGGCATGCCGCGCCCGGGCACGAGGGGCCACACGATGCAGGTCGAGACCACCGGGTTGCTCGACGGTCGCGTGGCGATCGTCTCTGGGGTCGGTCCCGGCCTGGGCCGCTCGATCGCGCTCACCCTCGCCCGGGCCGGCGCCGACGTGGCCCTCGCCGCCCGCCGTCCCGAACCGCTGACCGACGTCGCCGCGGCCGTCGAGGGGCTCGGCCGCCGGGCTGCGGTGATCCCGACCGACGTCGCGGACCCCGCGCAGTGCGATCGGCTGGTCGCCGAGACCGTGGACCGCCTGGGCCGAGTCGATGTCCTGGTGAACAACGCGTTCAGTGAGGAGGACTGGCACGACCCGTTCGATGGCTTCGACCCCGACCGCTGGCGAGAACCGATCGCGGTCAACCTGTTCGGCTCGCTGGGCCTGACCCAAGCCGTCGTTCCGCACCTGCGCGCCGGCGGCGGTGGATCCGTG
>DAIPLE010000287.1:0-2446 GCA_036769425.1 Actinomycetota bacterium | reverse complement strand
ACGTGACGGTGGTCAACGACGCCGACGCCGCCGGGATCGCCGAGATGGAGTTCGGCGCCGGGAAAGGCCGCACCGGGGTGGTGCTCATGGTCACGCTCGGCACCGGGATCGGGACCGCGGTGTTCTTCGACGGCCTGCTGATCCCGAACACCGAGCTGGGACACCTCAAGATGGGCAAGAGGGAAGCCGAGCAGCGCGCCGCGGACAGCGTCCGCCAAACCGAGGGCCTCTCATGGCGAAAATGGGCTCAGCGCCTCGACGCGTACCTCCTCGAGCTGGAGCGGCTGCTCCAACCCGACCTGTTCATCCTCGGTGGCGGTGTCAGCAAACGTCACGACCGGTTCATGCCCCAGCTCACCACCCACGCCGAGGTCGTGCCCGCGACGCTGCTCAACGAGGCCGGCATCGTGGGCGCCGCGATCGCTGCGCATCGGGCGCACGGCACCGGCGCCACCGTTCACACCTCCGCCTCGTCGCCGCCACCGGCTCCGGACCCGCCGCGGACCGCGCCGTCGGGCCCACCCGCGACGGACCCCACGACACCAACGACCTAGTCGGGCGGTTCCGCGATGGGTGTCCGGCCCGAGAAGCCGGCATCCGGCCAATGCCACCACCCGATGGCGTCTTCACCATCGAGGAAGCACAACAGGTAGTCACGTCCGGTCGGCGACCGGGCCGGGAAGTCGATCAAGCCTCGCTCCGGGTCCCGGACCACGATTCCACGCTCGGTCAGTTCGTCGAGGACGACGCGCAGCTCGGCGGGCGCGTCGCCCACGTGAGGGCCGTGACCGTTGCCGGACGCGGCACCGTTCCCGCGGGTTCGCTCCCGGCGTTGGCGGGTCGCCCCGGCGAGCGTGCGGAGCCGGCGCACGAGTTCAGCCACCTCAGGCAGGGCCGCGTTGGCCTCGTCGAGCGTCCAGATCCGCACACCGCGAAACCTACGCGCCGAACGTCGCCGGGTCGACGAAGACCCACCACTACGATCGATCGTCGTGACTCAGGTGGGTTATCTCGGACCGCGCGGCACGTTCGCCGAGGAGGCGTTGCTCAGCCAGCCTGATCTCGCGGCGGGGACGGCGGTTCCGTTGCGGACCGTCCCCGCGGTGCTCACCGCGGTCGAGCGCGGCGAAGTGGACGTCGGGCTCGTACCGATCGAGAATTCGATCGAAGGCACCGTGACCGTCACGCTCGACACGTTGGCCTTCGACACCGAGCTGCTGGTGCAACGCGAAGTCGACCTTCCCGTGTCCCTGCACCTGTGCGCCAAGCCGGGAACGGGCCTCGACGCGATCCGCACCGTCGTCTCGCACCCGAACCCCTTCGGGCAGTGCCGCACCTGGCTCACCCGCAAGCTTCCCGACGCCGAGCTCGAGGCCGCGAACTCCACCGCGGACGCCGCCCGCCACGTCGTCGGGTCGGAGCGAGACGACGTGGCGTCGATCGGGACGGCACACGCGGCGCGGCTCTACGGGCTCGAGATCCTCGCCTCCGACATCGAGGATCACCCCGAGAACGAGACCCGCTTCGTGCTCGTCGGCCGCGGGATCCCTGCCCCGACCGGTCACGACAAGACGTCCATCGTGTGCTTCCAGCGCGAGGACCGCCCCGGTTCCCTGCTCGCCATCCTCCAAGAGTTCGCGGCTCGTGCCATCAACCTCACCAAGCTCGAATCGCGGCCCACCAAACGCGGCCTCGGGCAGTACTGCTTCTTCATCGACTTCGAGGGGCATCTCGCCGACGAGCTCGTCGCCGACTGCCTGCGCAACCTCGCGGCCCGGCAGGCCGACGTGAAGTTCCTCGGCTCCTACCCGGTCGCCGGTGCGGCCGGTCCCGCCCGGCGGGAGGCGGCGTCGGAGGCGTGGAGGGAAGCGAGCGGATGGGTGGACGTGCTGCGGGCCCAGATCCGACCCGACGTGCCGTGACCCCAGAGCCGTGATCGACCTTCGGCGCCTCCGGGAGGAACCCGAGTACCGCGCCGGGATCGAACGCAAACGGGTCGCGGCCGGGCTCATCGGCGAGGTCTTGGCCCTCGACGAGGAGCAGCGCGCCCAACGACGGACGGTCGAGGCCCTCCGCGCCCAGCAGAAGGCGGTGTCGAAGGAGATCGGTCGGGACCCCGCCGGCCGGGACGCCAAGCTGGCGGAGGCCAGCAGCCTCAAGGACCAGGTGCAGCAGGCCGAGCAGGAGCTCGGGGTCCTCGAACGGCGGCTGCGGGACCTGGCGCTGCGGGTCCCCAACCCGGCTGACCCCACCGTCCCGGACGGGGGCGAAGGCGACGGCGAGGTGCTGCGCACCGTCGGTGACCCCGGGCCGGCCCCGAGCCGGGACCATGCGGCGTTCGCGGACGCGATGGGCTTCGTCGAGACCCGCCACGCCGCCGAGTCGAGCGGCTCGAGGTTCGCGTCGCTGCTCGGCGAGGCGGTCCTCGTCGACCTCGCCCTCGTCA
>DAIPLE010000098.1:0-7990 GCA_036769425.1 Actinomycetota bacterium | reverse complement strand
GAGGCGAGGAACATCACCGCGTCGCAGACCTCCTGGGCGGTGCCGAGCCGACCCATCGGGTTCGTCTCGGCGATTCGGCGGCGGAGCCCTTCGGGGTCCGGGGCCTGTTCCGAGAACCGGATGAACAGCCCGGTGTCGGTCGCCGATGGCGCGACGACGTTGACCCGGACGCCGTCGGGTGCGTGCTCGATCGCGGCCTGCTTGCAGAGGTTCACCAGCGCGCCTTTGCTGGCGCAGTACGCGGGATGGCCGGGCGCGACGATCAGACCGAGGGTCGAGCCCATCGCGATCACCGAACCACCCCCGTTGGCCGCGATGACCGGGATGGCGGCCCGCATGCACAAGAACGGGCCTTTGAGGTTCACGTCGAGGGTGTGTTGCCAGTCTCGGTCCGAGCAGTCCAGGACGCTCTGGAAGCTCTCAACGGCCGCCGACAGCACCAAGGTCCGCAGCGGACCGAGGGTGGTCGCGACGTGCACCGCCTCCTCGACCTGGGCCGGTTGCGTCACGTCGCACGTCACCCCGGAGGCCTGGCCGCCCGCGGCGACGATGGCCGCCGCGACCCGGTCCGCCCCGGGCCCATCGAGATCAGCGACGACGACCGCTGCGCCTTCGCGCCCGAGGCGCTGGGCGATGGCCTCACCGAGCCCCGCGGCGCCGCCGGTCACGATCGCGACCCCAGAGATCGTCACCGGTACACGGCGAGGCCGCCGTCGGCGGGGATCACCGCGCCGCTCACATAGGCCGACTGGTCGCTCGCCAAGAACAGCGCGATCGCGGCGACGTCCTCGGCCAGGCCAAGGCGCCGCGCGGGGATGGTGCGGGTGAGGCCCTCGACGAACTGGTCGGCGCCCGGGGTCTTCTCCAGCACCTTCCGGAACCGTGGCGTGTCGATCGAGCCGGGCGCGATCACGTTGGCGCGCACCGCCGGGCCGTACTCCACCGCGATTTGCTTGGTGAGCAGGACGAGCCCGGCCTTCGCCGCGCCGTAGGCGGCGTACCCCTCCGAGCCGATCAGACCCAGCGTCGACGCGGTGTTGATGATGCTCCCGCCGCGGCCCTCGAGGAGGTGGGGGAGCGCGGCCCGGCAGGCCCAGAAGATTGCCGACAGGTTCGTCGCGATCGTGACGTCCCATTCGTCCTCGGTGCAATCGACGAGCCGCCCGCTCATCTGCACCGCGGCGTTGTTGTAGAGCACGTCGAGATGACCGAACCGGTCGAGCGCGGCCCCGACCATGGTGTCGACGTCCGCGCGTTGGGACACGTCGGCGTGGATGGCCACGCCCTCGGCGTCGCCTTCCTCGAGGAGCCGGACGGTCTCGGCTGAGCCTTCGTCGTTGACGTCGGCGACGACGACCTTGGCGCCGTGGGCGCCGAAGAGCAACGCGGCGGCGCGGCCCTGCCCGGACGCGGCGCCGGTGATGAGTGCCACCTGGTCGTCGAGCAGGCGGCGGAAGTCGAGGTGGGCCGCGGTGGTCGTCATCGCCGTTCCGCATTCTGCCCGGGGTGTGGTCGGGGTGCGGCGGACGGTGACCCGGGTCGCTGATCGGCGCGGCTCATGCGCCGGACCACGTGGCGAGGACCTGTTCGGTCCTGAGCAGCGTCGCCAGCGGGGCAAGAGTGTGGTCGAGCACCGCGGCGCTGTAGTCGGCCGGGACGCCAGCAACCGCGTCGGTGACGACGGCGCAGCGGTAGCCGAGGTCGACGGCGACCATGACGAGGCCGGTGATCCCGATGTTCACCGAGACACCGGTGGCGACGATCGTGGTCACCCCGAGGTTGCGGAGGATCTGGTCGAGGTCGGTGCCGGGGAACGGGGTGAGACCGTGACGGCGGGCAGCGATGACGTCGGACGGCTCAGGCCCGAGCTCGGGCACCAGCGCGGTGTCGGGACTCCCGGCGAGGAGATGCGCGGGTCCCTTCGCGATGGCTCGCAGCAGGGGCGCGTTGTCACTGGATCCGGCCCGGTCGGGTCGGAACTCCGCGGTGCAGTGCACGACCCGAGCCCCGACGGACCGGGCCGCCTCCACGACGCGCGCCGCGTGGCCGATCACGTCCCCGGCGGCCACCTCATCGGCCAACGCGCCGATCGTGGCGCGGTCACCGACGACGCCGCGCTGGAGCTCCATGGTGAGCACCGCGGTGTGCACCGGGGCGAGGAGCTCAGCGAGGTCGACAGGCACGGACAGGAACTTAGGTCCGGGCGCGGCAGCGGGTCGTGGTTGGTTGGAGAGAGCCGCCCGGGCTCGAGGCCATTCCAGGGGAGGCCGCCGGCGACACCGGCGCGCCGGCATGACGAGCGCCTGCGGCCGGGCCGTGGCGACGGCGCAAACCTCTTGGTGTCGATCGGTCCGACACCGGCGAACCAGTCGGTGCTGGCTCGGATTCAGAGCCCAGCGCGATCCCGTCCCCAGATGACACCGCAGGGCTACGGTCCCAAATGTGACCCTCGAGCTGGTTCCGCTGTGCGTGATCGTCATCGAACTCAGCGAGCCCCTGATCTTGGAGAACACGCCCGCCGGAACGCGGGTCATCGTCGACGTACGGGACTTCCGCGTCGAGGGCGACCGGCTGCGAGGGAGGATGAAGGGGAGCGCGGCCGCGGACTGGCTCACGATCGGACCCGACGGCACCGGCACCCTCGACGTGCGCGCCACGATGGAGACCGACGACGGCACCGTCGTCTACGTGTACTACCAGGGCCGCCGGGACTTCTCCCAGGGCATGGACGCACCGATCTACACCGCGCCGAAATTCGACACCGGCGACGAACGCTACGCGTGGCTCAACAAGATCCAGGCCGTCGCCAAGGGCAACCTCGAAGGCACGACTCTGACCTATGAGGTCTACGAGGTGCGCTAATTGCTGATCCAGATATCGACGAAGTGAAGACTCGAAGACCTCGCTGGCGATGCACCTCGTGACGCGGAGGCTGGGGATGGTGACGTCGTGCTCGGCGAGGGCGTAGAGCCGGCGGACCCCAGCCGGGGAGAACACGCAGAACAGCCGAACGCCGAAGGCGTCGACCGAGAACGGGTCCCCGAGGTCGCAGCGAGCCGCGGCGAGGAACCGGGTCGGATCGCGCAGCCGCCGCCCCGACCCACCCCCGGCCATCGGCTCGGCACGGCCGGGGGCATCGGTGTCGACGACGACCGCGCCGGCGTGACGCATCCGCGGGGGCCGGACACACAAGTTGACAGGCCTGTCAGGGAACGGCCACGCTGCGCGGCATGAGTGACGAGAAGCTGTTCTTCAACGAGGTGCACGAGGGCGACCAGGCACCGGAGTTCCGCCATCAGCTGTCGCGCACCGATCTGGTCCGCTACGCGGGCGCGTCGGGCGACTTCAACCCGATGCACCACGACGAGGTCCAGGCCCAGTCCGCCGGGCTCCCCAGCGTCTTCGGGCACGGGATGTTCACGATGGGCCTGCTCGGCAAGGCCCTCACCGACTATGTCGGGGCCGGGAACCTGCGGGTCTACAAGGTGCGGTTCACGAAGCAGACCTGGCCCGGCGAGACCCTCGCCACGAAGGTGACCGTCAAGAAGAAGTACGAGGAGCACGGGGAGCATCGGGTCGACCTGGACTGTGAGGTGGTGAACGAGAACGGCGAGGCCAAGGTCAGCGGCGTCGCCGTCGCCTCGCTGCCGTCGCGGTAGCCGCGCCGCGTGCGCTTCGACTTGCCCGCCTCCGACGACGAGACCGAGCCGTTCTGGGCCGCGGCGCGAGACCGCCGGTTGCTCATCAAGCGCTGCGCCGACTGTGGCGCCTCGCACTTCTATCCCCGGCCGTTCTGTCCCCGCTGCTGGAGCGCGAACGTGTCCTGGGAGCAAGCCAGCGGCGATGCCGTCCTCTATACCTGGTCGGTGGTGCACCAGAACGACCTCCCTCCGTTTCCCGAGCGGGTCCCGTACGTCGCCGCGGTCGTCGACCTGGCCGAAGGCCCCCGGCTGATGACCAACGTCGTGGAGTGCGACCCCGGCGCTTTGGCCGTCGGGATGGCGTTGCGGGTCGCGTACGAGGACCGCACCGACGAGTTGACGGTCCCGGTGTTCATCCCCGCCCCCGCCTGACGATGGTGAGCCGCGACGACTGGAGCTTCCCGTTCGAGGGCCCGCTTCACGAGGTGTTCCCGGCCCTCCACGAGGCGCAGAACTCGTGGATGAGCCAGGTCGAGTCGTTGTCGGCCCCGGACCGCCGCACCCATGAGCTCATCCGTCTGGTGTGCACGGTCATCTTGGGGAACCCGGCGGGGGTCGAACGTCACGCTCGACTGGCCCGGGAGGTCGGCGCCTCGTGGGACGAGATCCTCGGGTCGATCATGCTGACCTGCCCCGGCTTCGGGTTGCTCCGGGCGGTCGAGGCGATCCCGCACGCCCGCCGCGGCTTCGACGCGGCCCTGGACCCTGAGCGTGATCTTGAGGAGGACGTCGATGACCACGACGAGCGGTGAGATCCCGTTCCGGATCCTGCCCCGGATCACGGACCGCAACGTCCACTTCTGGCAGGGGGGCCGCGACGGTGAGCTGCGCTTCCAACGATGCCGGTCCTGCGGCTATTACCTGCACCCGCCGGCGGTCATCTGCCCGAAGGACTGGTCCAAAGACATCGGCGTCGAGGCGGTGTCAGGCCGGGCCGAGGTGCTGACCTTCTCGATCAACTACCAGCCGTGGATGCCGGGCCTGGAGCCCCCGTTCGTGCTCGCCATCGTGCGCTGCGTGGAACAGGACGACCTGCGGCTCACGACCAACATCGTGAACTGCGATCCCGACACCGTGACCGTCGGGATGGCGGTGCAGGTCATCTTCGAACCCCACCTCGACGACGAGGTGTGGATCCCCCTGTTCGAGCCGGTCCGATGACCGGGACCACAGCCGGACAACCCGGCGGAGCGACCGGGGAGCGGAGATGACCGCAGAAGTCGACGCGCTCCTCGGAGAGCGCCGGGCCGTCATCAGCGGCGCCGGGCAGTCCGACGTCGGGCGACGCCTCTACCGCGACCCGCTCGAGCTCACCGTCGACGCCTGCCTCGCCGCGATCACCGATGCCGGCCTGACCACCGCCGACATCGACGGCATCTCCACCTACCCGGGGCCGATGGACACGCCCGCGGGGTTCTCGGGGGCCGGCGTCACCGATCTCCAAGAGGCCCTGCGGCTCAACCTCAGCTGGTACGGCGGCGGCCTCGAGTTGCCCAGCCAGCTTGGCGCGGTGATCAACGCCGTCCTCGCGGTGTCGGTGGGCTTGGCCCGCCACGTGGTGTGCTTCCGCACCGTCTATGAGGGGAGCGCCCAAGGCACCCAGGGGCGGGCGTCGGTCATGCCCGGCGGCGGAGGCCGCGGGGGCGGGTTTCGCGCCTCCGGGTTCATGGAGTGGCTGCTGCCGTTCTCGGCGCCGTCCGCTGCGACGTGGATCGCGATGTACGCGACCCGTCACTTCCACGAGTTCGGCACCACCCGCGAGCAGCTCGCCCAGATCGCCCTCAACGCCCGCGCCAACGCGGCGTTGAACCCGAAGGCCATCTACGCCGACCCGATGTCGATGGACGACTACCTCGCGGCCCGGATGATCTCGTCGCCGTTGTGCCTCTTCGACTGTGACGTCCCGTGCGACGGTGGCACCGCCGTCATCGTGTCGCGGGCGGACACCGCGCCGGACCTGCGCAAGACGCCGGTGCAGGTCGAGGCGGTCGGCACCGCCTTCCACGGTCGTCCCGGCTGGGACGCGTACTACGACCTGACCACGATGGCGTGCCAAGACGCGGGGGAACAGCTCTGGACCCGGACCGACCTTCGACCCGACGATGTGCAGCTCGCCGAGATGTACGACGGGTTCTCGTTCATCACGATGTGTTGGCTCGAGGCGATGCAGTTCTGCGGCAAAGGCGAATCCGGTCCGTTCGTGGAGGGTGGCGCCAACATCGCCCGCGACGGCCGGCTGCCGCTCAACACCCACGGCGGCCAGCTCTCCTCGGGGCGTCTCCACGGCTTCGGGTTCATCCACGAGGCGTGCGTGCAGCTGTGGGGCGAGGCGGGGGAGCGCCAGGTCCCAGGCCGGCCCGAGGTCGGCGTGGCCTGCGCCGGTGGTGGCCCGCTCGCCGGCGCGCTGCTGCTCACCCACCGGTAGCCGTCGACCGGCCTCGGCTCAGGGGAGCACGATCGACGCCAGCTCCTGGAGCTGATCGACGCTGCCACCCCCGACGCGTTGGAGGGTGAGGAGCCGCTTATAGAAGAGGTGCGCGTCGTGCTCCCAGGTGAAGCCGACCCCGCCGTGCACCTGGATGGTGGCCGCCCCGACCGCGGCGAGCTCGTCGGCGGCGAACGCCAGCGCCATCGTCGCCGCTCGGTGCCGCTCCGCGGGCTCGGCCGCGTCCGCGGCCCAGCAGGCGTAGTAGCCCGCCGCGCGGGCCAGCTCGACGGCGCGCAGCATGTCGGCGCAGAGGTGCTGGACCGCCTGGAACGACCCGATGGGAGCGCCGAACTGGCGACGCTCGCGCGCGTAGTCAACCGAGAGCTCGAGCGCCCGCTGGGCGGCTCCGACGCCGTCGACCACCGCGGCGATGCCCAGCCGGTCGACGGTGGTCGCCACCGCGTCGACGGCGTTGCCGGCACCGACCCGCTTCGCCGGCGAGGCGTCGAACGTCACCGTCGCCTCGGGTCGGGTGCCGTCGACGGTCGACACCGAGACGATCGTCGCGTCGCTGGCCGGGACCGCGAAGACGCCGAGCTCGCCGTCGGTGGTCGTGGCCGTGACGAGGATTACCTCGGCCGCGCCCGCCGCGGGGACGTGAGCCTTGGTGCCGGTGACCCGCCAGCCGGCCGCGGTGTCGGTGGCGGTCGTCGTCGGTGCCCGCCACTCGCCCCGGCGGCCCGGCTCGAGCAGCGCGACGGTGGCGATGCGATCACCGCGGGCCACCCCGGGTAGGAGCGGATGCGACGCCCAGCCGTCGAGGGCGTTGACGAGCGTCGCCGCACCGACCGCGGTGGCGACGAAGGGCCCGGGATGCACGGCTCGACCCAGCTCTTCGAGCACCACCGCCATGTCGACCATCCCCATCCCCGACCCGCCGTCGGCCTCGGGAACGAGGAGACCCACGACGCCGAGGTCGACGAGGCCGCGCCACACCTCGTCGGTGAACCCTCGGTCGTCGCCGTAGAGGGCGCGCACGTACTCGATCGGGGCGTGGTCGACGAGGAATCGGCGCAGCGAGTCACGAAGCTGCTCCTGTTCGGTCGAGAACTCGAAGTCCACGTCGCTGCTCCGTCTTCCGGTCCGGACCGGTCGATCGTCGAGGAGGGCGGAGACGGTAGCGATCCACGGTCGGTGACGAAAACTGGGTCGCGCCGCGTCCTGCCGCGGAGGATGACCGCCTGTCGGATCGTCGACGGGGAAGCGGTAACTTCCCGAGGTGCGATTGCGTTACGAGGACGCGGAGGAGGCGTTCCGGGCGGAGCTCGATGCGTGGCTCGACGAGCATGCCCCGCCCCGGGCGGTGCTCGCGGAGCCGAAGCAGTCCAGCGCCAACCTCCCGTCGTGGGCCCGGGACTGGCAGCGGACGCTCTTCGACGCCGGCTGGTTGGTGCCCGGATGGCCGCCGGAGCTCGGGGGGCGTGACGCCTCCCCGGCGGAGCAGATGATCTACTTCGAGGAGATGAAGCGGCGGGAGATCCCGCGCACGCTGAACCCGCAAGGCCTGGGGATCATTGCCCCGTCGCTGCGCGACTACGGGACGCCGGAGCAGCAGCAACGGTGGCTGCTCCCGACCCTGCGGGGCGAGATCGCGTGGTGTCTCGGGATGAGCGAGCCCGGCGCCGGGAGTGACCTGGCCAGCCTCGCGACTCGCGCCGTGCTCGACGGGGACCACTTCGTGGTGAACGGCCAGAAGGTGTGGACGTCCGGTGCGCATCACGCCGACTGGTGCATGTGTTTCGTGCGAACCAACACCGAAGTCCCCAAGCATCAGGGGATCAGCGTCCTCATCATCGACATG
>DAIPLE010000286.1:0-2450 GCA_036769425.1 Actinomycetota bacterium | reverse complement strand
CGGTGGCGTCACGCGACCGCGCCGGCCGAGCGCAGCCCTCCGATCGCGTCGGCGTCGTAGCCGAGCTCGGCGAGGACTTCGTCGCTGTGCTCGCCGGTCTCGGGGGCGGCGCGGCGAATCTCGGTCATCTCGTCGTCGAACTGCATCGGCGCGCACGCCAGCCGCACCGACGGGCGCGTCGGGTGAGGCGCGAAGTAGCCGTTGGCGATGACCTGCTCGTCGTCGATCACCTCCAACGGCGAGGCCAGCGCCGCGAAGACGGTGTCTTCGCCTCGGAGGCCCTGCCGCAGGTCCGCGAGGTCGGACGCGGCGATGCGGTCGGCGATGAGCCCGTGGAGCTCGACGCGGTGCTCGGCCCGACCCGCGGTGTTCGCGAAGCGGGCGTCGTCGAGGAGCGCGTCGAGCCCGAGGGCGCGACAGGTCGGCGCGAAGTGTCGGGTGTCGTCGAGCATGTTGAGGAGCAGCCAGCGCCCATCGCCGGTCCGGTACGGCCCGACCAGCGGGTTGGGGAGGACACCGGTGGCGTGGAGGGGTCGAGGGTTCTCGCCGAGCACCGCAGTCGCGGTGAGGTCCATGCTCAGCTGCCACACCGCGGTGTTGAGCAACGCCACGTCGACCACCATCCCGCGCCCGGTGCGCTCCCGCTGGAACAGCGCCGCGGCGACGCCACCGGCGAGCATGGCGCCGCTCGGCGCGTCGCCCATGGCGCCGCGCTGCATGATCATCGGGCCTTGCGGTGGGCTCAAGATGTGCCCGAGTCCCCCGCGAGCCCAGAACGACACCGCGTCGAACCCGCCCTGGTCGGCATCAGGACCCCGCTGACCCTGCCCGTGCCCCTTGGCGTAGATGAGCCGGGGGTTCACCGCCCAGCAGGCCTCGGGTTCCACACCGAGCTTGTGGCGCGCCGACGGCAAGAAGCTGGTAAGCAGCACGTCGGCGTCCTTGAGGAGCCGGTCGAACACGGCGCGGCCCGCCGCGATCCTCAGATCGAGCGCGAGGCCGCGCTTGTTGCGGTTGTAGAGCTCCCAGAGAAAGTTGACGTCGCCGGTGTCGGCGACGAGGCCCGCGGCCATCACCGCTCGCAGCGGGTCACCCTCGGGCTTCTCGATCTTGATCACCTCGGCGCCCCAGTCGCCGAGGATCGCGCCACACGACGGGACGAACCCGTGCTCGGCGAGCTCCACCACCCGGACACCGTCTAGTACTCCCATCGGGGACCCCCTCCGGTCGGATCTCACCGCAGTCTGACGTCCCCGCCGGCGGGGCGCGGCGACGACCGGTCAGAGCGCGCCGGTCACGGCGAGGCCCGCGGCCGCGAACGCCACACCGAGCACCATGCTGACCAGCGCGTAGACGGCCGCCACCCGGGGCTGGCCTTCCTCACCTCGGCGCACGACCTCGTAGGCGTACGTCGAGAAGGTCGTGTACGCCCCGAGGAACCCGGTGCCGACGATGGTCCGAGCCTCGGGGGAGAACCCCTGCGCGAGCGCGGCGCCGGTCACGACGCCGATCGCGAACGAGCCGCTCAGGTTCACGACGAACGTGCCCCACGGGAACACCGGACCGGCCCGTCGCAGCGCCCGCTCGAGCAGGTACCGGGCGGGCGCACCGAGGGCGCCGGCGACGAGGACGCCGAGCAGCGTCACGATTCTCCCTCGCTCGGGACCGGGGCTCGCCACCACCCGGCGGTGATGAGACCGACGAACACCGCCGCGACCCCGGCGACGAGGGACACCACCGCGTAAGCGAACGCGAGGAGCCCGTGGCCGTCGCGGGCCAAGACCACGAGCTCGACCGCGAACGCCGAGAACGTCGTGAACGCGCCGAGGCCGCCAACGCCGACGAGCCAGCGCGCCCAGTGGTTCAGGTCGCGGTGGCGGGTCAGTCACTCCAGGAGGAAGCCGAGGAGGAACGCGCCCGCGACGTTGATGGAGCCGGTGGTGAGCGGAAAACGTCCCGGATGGACCGGGAACGTCTGCAGCAGCTCGTACCGGGCCCCGGCGCCCAACGCGCCACCGAGAGCGACCAGGATCACCTCCGACCGGGCGCGCACCGGGCGAGCCTATGAGCGGGCCGGAAACCACGACCAACGCCCGCCGCGACTCTGCGACACTGAACCCATGGCCCAGCCGGAGACTGCGCTAGCCGCGCGCGGTCTGATCAAGCAGTTCCGGCGGATCCGCGCCGTGGACGGCATCGACCTCACGGTCGCCGCCGGCGAACGCGTCGCGCTGTTGGGGCCGAACGGGGCGGGGAAGACCACCACGTTGATGATGCTGTTGGGGGTCATCACCCCTGACGAGGGCGAGATCGAGATCGTGGGCCGGACGTTGCCCGGCGAGCGCAGCGCGGCGATGGAGCAGGTCGGCTTCGCGGCCGGATACCTGCCGCTCCCGGAGCGGCTCCGGGTCCGGGAGTTCCTCGAGCTGTTCGCCGACCTCTACGGGTTG
>DAIPLE010000097.1:0-8007 GCA_036769425.1 Actinomycetota bacterium | reverse complement strand
CGCCCGGGTGTCGCCGGTGAGCTCCATCGCTCGGCCGAGCTGACCACCGGAGAGGCGCGCCGCGAGTCGGGCGTCGTCGGCCTCGACACCGGCGTCGCGCAGAGCCTGCTCGAGGGTGGCTTCGTCGACCGCGCCGAGGTTGATCCGTTGGCAGCGGGACCGGACGGTGTCGAGGAGCTCGTCGGCGGCGTCACTGACGAGCACGATGACGGTGCGTTCCGGTGGCTCCTCGAAGGTCTTCAGCAGCGCGTTCGCGGCTTCGGGTTGGAGCCGTTCGGCTTCGAGGATGATGAGCACCTTGCGGTCGGCTTCGATCGGGGAGCTCCACGCCTCGGGGATGATGTCGTCCCGGGCCTGGTCGACGGTGATCACCGATCGTTCCGGTTCGAACTCGATGACGTCGGGATGGAGACGGCGTTGAACGAGGCCGACCGCCCGCTCGTCGCCATCGGGAGCGACGAGCGCGGCGGCGAACGCGCGGGCCGCGTCGGGGCCGCCGGCGCCGCGGGGCCCGGCGATCAGGTAGGCGTGTCCAGGACGGGCCGCGGCGCGGCGCAGCAGCTCGAGAGCGTCGTGCTGACCCACCAGGGTCGGGGGCTGGTCAGGCAAGGTGCTCGGTGACCGCGGCCCACACCCGAGCCGCGACGTCGTCGACCGGTCCGTCGGCGTCGAGCAACACCCAGCCCCGTGATCCCGCCAAGTCGCGGTAGGCCTCGTGCACCGCCAGTCGGAAGGCGTCGTCTTCTTCCTCGAGCCGGTCCCGGGACGCGCCGAACCGTTCGGTGGCGACCTCGGGGGCTAGGTCGAGGACGACGACAAGGTCGGGTTCGAGACCGCCGGTGGCGATGCCGTTGACGATCTCGATCGTCGGCACCCCGAGTCCCCGCCCGACGCCTTGATAGGCGAGGGAGGACGGCATGAACCGGTCGCTGACGACCCAGTCGCCGCGCGACAGCGAGGGCCGGACGACCTCGAGGACGTGTTGGGCCCGGTCGGCGGCCATCAGCAACGCCTCGGCTTCGGGTTCGACGGTTCCTTCCCCGTCGAGCAGCAGCCGGCGGAGGGAGCCACCGAGGGCGGTGCCGCCGGGCTCGAAGGTCTGGACGACCTCACGTCCCTGGTCGCGCAACCGGGTGGCGAGAACCCCGGCTTGGGTGGTCTTGCCGGTGGCGTCGCCGCCTTCGAGGACGATGAAGCGGCCGGGCTCGGTCATGTCGCTCCCGCGCCGGCGGGCCCAGGGTTCGTTCCTGCTGGTTGCATCCTGCGAGCGTGCCCGATGGAGTACCGGGCCCACCAACCCGCGGCGAGCGTGAGGAGCCCGCCGCCACTACGGCCGGGTGGCGCCCTTTCGGATCGTGCGACGGGTCATGCTCGGCGGCTTCTTGCGGGGCGTCGCCTTCTTCTTGGTCGCCTTCTTCTTGGTCGCTTTCTTCGCGGTCTTCTTGGCCGCTTTGGGTTCGGACGGGCCTCGGGCGGCTCGCTCGCGGAGCAGCTCGACGGCCTGTTCGAGGTCGATGGAGGCGGGGTCGACGCCGCGAGGGACGGTGGCGTTGAGCTCGCCGTCGGTGACGTAGGGGCCGTAGCGGCCGTCGAGGACCCGCACCGCGGCGCCGGAGTCGGGATGGGCGCCGAGCTCGGCGATCGGCGGTTTCGTGCGCCGGCCCCGCCGTTTGGGTTGCGCGAAGAGCACTTCGGCTTGGTCGACGGTGATGGTGAACAGCTGCGCCTCGGTCTCGAGGCTGCGGCTGTCGGTTCCCTTCTTGAGGTAGGGGCCGTAGCGGCCGTTCAGTGCGGTGATCTCGACGCCGTCGTCGGTTTCGCCGACGGTGCGGGGCAGGGAGAGCAGCTGGACCGCCTGGTCGAGGGTGATGGTGTCGACCTGCATGTCAGAGAACAGCGACGCCCGCTTGGGCTTCTCCTTCGAGCCGTCTTCCATTTCGCCGAGCTGCACGAACGGCCCGTACCGGCCGGTGAGGGCGAGGACGGGCAGCGCGGTGTCGGGGTCGGTGCCGAGCACCCGGGGTCCGGCGGCGCCCTTCTCGAGCAGGTCTTCGGCCTTCTCGATGGTCAGCTCGTCGGGCGGGAGGTCGACGGGGACGGGGGCGCGCTCCTCACCGCGCACGACACTGGCGCCGTTGTTCCAGACCCGAACGATGATGTCGCGTCCCTGGCTGTCCGAACCGATCGGGACCGCGTTGACCTCGGCGGGGTCGATGGTCGCGAGGTGCTCCTCGTTGACGAGATCTTTGAGCCCGGTCTGGCCGTTCCCGAACCAGAAGGCGTGCAGCCACTTCTCGGCTTCGCCTTCGCCGCGGGCGATGGCGTCGAGCGCCTCTTCCATACCGGCGGTGAACTCGTAGTCGATCAGGTGGGCGAAGAACCGTTCGAGGAGCTGTTGCTTCGCGAACGCGGTCCAGGTCGGGACGAGGGCGCTGCCCTTCTTCCAGACGTAGTCGCGTCGTAGGAGCGTGTCGATGACCACCGCGTACGTCGAGGGTCGACCGATGCCGCGTTCCTCGAGGTCTTTGACGAGGCTGGCCTCGGTGTAGCGGGCCGGCGGCTGGGTGGTGTGGCTGGACGGCTCCAGGTTGCGGCACTGCGCGGGGTCGCCTTCCTCCAGGGACGGGAGGATGACCTCGCGGTCTTCGAGCTCGGCGTCGGGATCGTCGGCGCCCTCGACGTACGCGCGCAGGTAGCCGGCGAACTCGATGGTCCGTCCGGTGGCCTGGAACGTCGCCTCCTCGCCGGTGGGGGTCGGTGCGACGAGGCGGATCGTCACGCGCCGGATCCGGGCGTCGGCCATCTGACAGGCGACGGTGCGTTTCCAGATCAGCTCGTAGACGCGGCGTTCGTCGACGTTGAGCTCGCCGGCGATGTCGTCGAGGACGCGCATCTGGTCACCAGCAGGTCGGATGGCCTCGTGGGCTTCCTGGGCGTTCTTGACCTTCCCGCGGTACTGGCGCGGTTCGGCGGGGAGATCGTCGGCGCTGTAGCGGGCGGCGATCTGGTGGCGGGCCGCGGTGATCGCCTGGTCGGAGAGGAAGGTGGCGTCGGTCCGCATGTAGGTGATGTAGCCGTGCTCATAGAGGCCTTGGGCGACCGCCATCGTGCGCGCCGCGGTGAACCCGAGCTTGCGGGCGGCTTCTTGCTGGAGCGTCGAGGTGGTGAAGGGCGGCTTGGGCCGCTCGGTGAACGACTTGGCCTCGACGGACACGATCCGGAACGGGACGTCGCGTAGCGATTCGGTGAGCCCCTGGGCGGTGGTCTCGTCGAGGGTGGCGACGTCGACGCCGTCGGCGAGTTGACCGGTGGCGGCGTCGAAATCGCGGCCGCTGGCCATGCGGTGTCCGCCGAGGGCGGCGAGGGTGGCAGGGAATTCGGCGTCGCGAGCCGAGAAGGTGCCTTCGAGGTCCCAGTAGGTCCCGGCCCGGAACGCCATCCGGGCTCGTTCCCGTTCGACGACGAGGCGGGCGGCGACGCTCTGCACTCGGCCGGCGGAGGTCGCACCTCCGGCCCGGCGGCGAGTGACGACCGACATCTCGTAGCCGAACAGCCGGTCCAGCTTGCGGCGGCCCTCCTGGGCCTCGACGAGACGCATGTCGAGGTCGCGGGGGTTGGCCAGCGCCTCCTCGATGGCTTGGGCGGTGATCTCGTGGAAGACGAGCCGTTTGACGGGGACGGCGGGCTTGAGGACCTCGAGGACATGCCAGGAGATGGCTTCCCCCTCGCGGTCCTCGTCGGTGGCGAGGAGGACCTCGTCGGCGTCGTGGAGCGCGGCTTTGAGCTCTTTGACGACGTCACGCTTCTTGTCGACGATCACGTAGATCGGCTCGAAATGGTTGTTGACGTCGATCCCGAGGCGGCGGATCTCGGGGTCGGTGATCCCTTTCGGGACCTGCTTGGCGCTGCTCGGCAGGTCGCGGATGTGGCCGCGGCTGGCGAGGACACGGAACTGGCCGCGGCCGAGGAAGCCCTCGATGGTCTTCGCCTTGGCCGGCGACTCGACGATCACGAGCGTCTTCGGCACGTCACTTCCTCACTACCGGGCCGGGGGGCCGCGGGCGCCCAGTTTGGCCGCGCGGCTCGTCGGCCACGCGTATACGGGCTGCGGCGGGGCCCCAGTCTAAGGTGACGCCCCGTGTTCAAAGCAGTCATTGGGGTCTTGGGCCTCGACCCGAAGAACATTTTCAACTCCATTAGCCCGTACGGCGAGCTGGTGGCGTGGCTCATCGTCTTCGCGGAGACCGGGCTGCTGATCGGGTTCTTCTTGCCTGGCGACTCGCTGCTGTTCACCGCGGGGGTCCTCGCTGGGCAGGGCAGGCTCGAATTGTGGCTGCTGCTCCCCGGCGCGTTCCTCGCCGCGGTCGCCGGCGACCAGGTCGGCTACGTGATCGGCCATCGTGCGGGCCCGCGCTTGTTCCGCCGACCCGATTCGCGGCTGTTCAAACAGGAGTACGTGGCACGGACCCACGAGTTCTTCGAGCGCCACGGTCCGAAGGCGGTCGTGCTGGCCCGGTTCGTCCCGGTCGTGCGGACGTTCATGCCGGTCCTGGCCGGCGTCGGGAAGATGAACCGGCGCCTGTTCACGATCTACAACCTCATCGGGGGTCTCATCTGGGCGATCGGGGTGACGCTGCTCGGCTACGCGCTCGGCAACGCCATCGGCAGCAGCATCGACACGTACCTCCTGCCGCTCATCGCGCTCGTCATCCTGATCTCGCTCATTCCCGTGTACCTCGAGTGGCGCCGCGCCAAGGGCCGCGTGACCCGATCCGCTGGTGGGGACGAATCGGGCTCGTCGACCGCGCCGGTGGGTGACGACCGGGCCTGAGGCCGTCGCCTCGGGCGTGAGGCTCAGGCCTCGAAGCGGTACCCCATCCCGGGTTCGGTGAGGAAGTAGCGGGGACGCGCCGGTTCCGGTTCGAGCTTGCGGCGGACCTGAGCCAAGAAGACCCGCAGGTAGTTCGTCTCGTCGTGGTAGTCGGGACCCCACACCTCGCGGAGCAGCTGGCGTTGCGGGACGAGCTTGCCCTGGTGGCGGACGAGGACTTCGACGACGTGCCATTCGGTGGGGGTGAGACGAACCTCGACGCCGTCGCGAGTGACGCGCTTGGCGGCGAGGTCGATGGTGAAGTCTGCGGTGGTGATCACCGCGGCTTCCTCGGCGGGCGCGCCTCGCCGGAGGGCGGCACGAAGGCGGGCCAGCAGCTCGTCCATGCCGAACGGCTTGGCGACGTAGTCGTCCGCGCCGGCGTCGAGGGCCGCGACCTTGTCGGCTTCTTGGTCTCGCACCGAGAGGACGACGATCGGCACCTGGCTCCATCCCCGGAGCCCGCGGATGACTTCGACCCCGTCGATGCCGGGGAGCCCGAGGTCGAGGACCACGGCGTCAGGATGGTGACGGGCCGCGAGCTCGAGGGCCCGTTCGCCGCTCTCGGCGACGTCGACCTCATAGCCGCGGGCCCGCAGGTTGATCACCAGCGCCCGACGGATCTGGGGCTCGTCGTCCACGACAAGGATCCGCGACTCGCCGGTCATGATGTCTCGGCCGGGAGCTGCAAGACCACCGTGGTGTGACCGTCGGCGGAGTCCTCGACGACCACGTGGCCGTGCATCGCCTCGACGAAGCCGCGTGCGACCGCGAGCCCGAGGTCGGCACCGCCTGGACCGCGGTCCGCTCCCGGCGGGCGGTGGGCGTCGCCGTCGACGCGCAAGTCGACCCGGCCCTTGACCTGGCTCGCGGCGATGTGCACCGACCGGCCCGGGCCGACGGCGTCGAGGCCGTGCGCGACGACGTTGGCGATGGCTCGGGCGAGGAGGCTCGGGTCGGCGTGGACCGCGGGCAGGTTCTCCGGGACGTCAACGACGACCCGGCTGCGGGCGTCGCCCAGGCTCTGGATGGCCTGTCCGACGATCGCGTCAACGCTGACGTCGACTTCGACCAAGTCCAGGGCGCCGACCTGTAATCGGCTCATGTCGAGCAGGTTGGCGACGAGGTTGTTGAGCCGGTCGGTCTCCTCGGCGATGGTGGCCAGCAGCTCGTGGCCAGCGGTCGGTGTGAGGCGGCCGTCAGGGTGGCGCAACCCGGTGACGGACGCCTTGATCGAGGTGAGCGGTGCCCGCAGGTCATGGGACACGGTCGCCAGGAGCGCGGTCCGCAGCTGGTTGGCCTCGGCCATGCCGGTGGCCGCGGCGGCGTCGGCGCGCAACCGGCGGCGTTCGGATGCGAGGGCGAGCTGGCCGGCGAAGGCGTGCAGGACGTGGACATCGTCGGGGGTCAGGTCCGAGCCGAGGGCGGTGAGCACGGTGTCGCTGCCGAGCGGGACGGTGGCGGTCGCGGCGTCCGGCTCGGCGGGCGGGGCGTCCCCGGCGCTGGCCTCGACGATCCAGATGTCGTCGGCTCGACGAAGGACCGCGACCGACTCGCAGTGGAACGCCTCACAGAGGTTGCTGGTGAGCGCGGAGAGCGGATCATGCTCCGAGAGGAGGGTCCCGCTCAGACGGGCCAGCGTCTCGGCTTCGGCCCGTGATCGGGTGGCCTCGGCTCGGCGCCGAGCCGAGCGGCTGACGAGCTGACCGACGACCGCGGCGACGATGACGAACACCACGAGGGCGACGACGTTGTCGCCCTTCGACATCGACAGCGAGTGGATCGGTGCCGTGAAGTAGTAGTCGGAGAGGACGAACGCCGACGCCGCGGTGAGCAGCGCGGGGAAGATCCCGCCGATCGCGGCGACTCCGACGACCGCGAGGAGGTAGACGAGCAGCACGCTGGAGAGGCTCAGGTGGTGGCGCAGGATGTCGAGGACGATCGTGACGACCGGGACCGTCAGCACGGCAGCCACCAGGCCCGCGACGCGACGCCGCCGCGGCAGCGACGGGCGGGGACGATGGACGATCGGCGCCTCCGGTTCGGCCGGTGCGCCGGTCGCGATGACGTGCACGTCGATCGGCCCGGCATTGCGCAGCACCTGGCTGATCACCGACCCTCGGGTCAGGTGCGCCCAGCGCGACCGGCGGCTGGCGCCGACGACGAGCTGGGTGGCCCGCTCGGTGCGGGCGAAGCGAACGAGTCCGAGGCCGGTGTCGGCCGTGGCGACCTCGTGGTAGTTGCCGCCGAGGTCGAGCAGCAGTCGACGCTGGCGGGTAAGCACGTCCCGTGACGAGGCGGACAACCCGTCGTCGGGCCGGACGTGGACCCCGACGAGATCACCGTTGGCGCGCTGCGCCATGCGACCGGCCCGACGAATCAAGGTGTCGCCCCCGGGACCGCCGGTGAGGGCGACGACGACCCGCTCCCGGGTGTCGGCGGCGTGGAACTCGAGGCCGTGATCCTCGAGGTACTGCTGGAGTCGCTCATCGACTCGGTCGGCCACCCAGAGCAAGGCGAGCTCGCGAAGCGCGGCGAGGTTCCCGGGGCGGAAGTAGTTGGCGAGCGACGTGTCGATGCGTTCCGGCGGGTAGATGTTGCCGTGCGCCATGCGGCGCCGCAGCGCCTCGGGGGTCATGTCGACGACCTCGATCTGGTCGGCGGCGCGCACCACCGCGTCGGGGATGGTCTCGTGCTGCTTCACGCCGGTGATTCGCTCCACCACGTCGTTCAACGACTCGAGGTGTTGCACGTTCAGGGTCGAGATGACGTCGATCCCGGCGGCGAGGAGGTCCTCGGCGTCTTCCCAGCGCTTTTCGTGTCGCGACCCGGGGATGTTGGTGTGGGCGAGCTCGTCGACGAGGACGACCTCGGGCGCCCGGGCCAGGATGGCGTCGACGTCCATCTCCTCGAAGCGTCGACCCGAGTAGGTCAGTGACCGGCGGGGGACGACTTCGAGGGCACCGATCGCGGCTTCGGTGTTGGGGCGTCGATGCGATTCGACGAACCCGACGACCAGGTTCGTGCCGCGGCTGGCCCGCCGGGTCCCCTCGTTCAGCATCGCGAACGTCTTGCCGACCCCGGGGGCCGCGCCGAGATAGATCCGCAGCGTCCCTCGCGCCATTGCGCTCAGCCTA
>DAIPLE010000096.1:0-8041 GCA_036769425.1 Actinomycetota bacterium | reverse complement strand
GAACCGCAGAGCGCGTCACCGTTCGGCATCGCCCCGGCCGGCAACGGCCACGGCGCCCCGGTCGACGACCCGTTCGCGCCGCACTGGGAAACGGAGACTGCCCGCGCCGAGCCCCACCCGCCGGCCAACTCGCTCGGCATCAACGTGATGGACGCCGTCGTCGTCGACGACCCCCTCGCGCCGCCGCCCGACGCCGACGTTCTCGCGGTGGCGCCCATCGCCTGGAACGCCAACCAAGCGCGCGAGTCCACGATCGACGCCGGCTCCGCGACCCCCGAGGTCGACCCCACCCCCCGCTTCGAGCGCGCCAGCGCCGATTGGCAGGTCGGCGGGATCTTCCCCGCCATGGCCATGGCCGACGACGGCACCCTCGCGCTTCGGCGGGCCGACGCGCGCTGGGCTCTCACCGACCTGCGCGCATCCGGTGACTGCATCATCGAAGCGGCCTTCGACTTCCGAGCCGGTTCAGGCTTCGGCATCGTGTTTCGCGGCGCGGTCGACGACGATGACCGGATCACCGGCTACTCCTTCGACATCGACCCGATCGCCGGAGGTGGCGGCTACCTCCTCCGCCTCTGGGAAGACAGCCGCCAGCACTGGCGTCCGCTCGCGCAGGCCTCGGTCACCGACCCGGCCCAGCTCTACGGCCAACATGTCGTGCGACTCGCGTTGCGCGCCGACCAGCTGACCGTGGCCGTCGACGGCGACACGGTCCTCGACGTCCCGGCCCTGAGCCGAGCCACGGTCGACCTCGGTCGCCAGCCGTGTCGCGGCGACCGCGTCGGTGTGCAGGCCTGGTCCACGACCGAGGTCACGGTCGACTCGTTCCGGGTCGCCAGCCTGTAGCTCCCGGCCGCCCCAACCGGCCCGGGATACCGTGCCGCGGTGGAGCTCGACGAGTACGCGCGCATCGCCGCCGTCGAAGACGACCACTGGTGGTACCGAAGCACCCGTGCGGTCATGGCCGACCTCCTCGAACCGTGGCTCGGCGCGAACCAAGCCATCCTCGACGCCGGCTGCGGTCCGGGTGGCAACGGCGCCTGGCTCGCCCGTCACGGGGCGGTCGCGGCCCTCGACCTGGCACCCGAAGGGCTCCGCTTCGTGCGCGACCGCCGACCCGAGCTCAACCCGGTCCGGGGCAGCGTCACCGCGCTCCCGTTCCCAGACGGCGGGTTCGACGTCGTCGTCGCGGTCACCGTCGTGTACTCGGTGCCCGACGACAACCTCGCCGTCGCGGAGCTCGCCCGGGTGCTCCGTCCCGGTGGCGCGCTGCTGCTCATCGAACCGGCGTTCCGGGCGCTGCGGCGGGCCCACGACAAGACGGTGCGCAGCGTCCACCGGTACCGCCGCGCCGAGCTCGCGGCCCTCGCCTCCGGGGCCGGGCTGACCGTGCGGCGCGCCACCTACGCGTACTCGTTCCTGACGCCGCCGGCGGCCGCGCTGAGCGTCGCCGACCGCCTCCGACCCCGGAGAGACCGCGCCGCGGGCTCCGACGTCGAACGACGCTGGCTCGATGGCCTCTTCGAGCCCTTGGCTCGACTCGAGCGGCGACGACTCCGGCACGCCGACCTGCCCTTCGGGACGTCGGCGATCGTCCTCGCGACGCGCCCGACGTCAGATCTTTGAGAGCTGGCGGCGGCCGCGACCGAACACGACGAGGCGGAACCACAGCCCGGCCAGGTCGACCAGCGAGCTGGCCACTTGCGGGGGACGGAAGAACTGCGACTGGCCGTGCACCCGTCGATAGTGGTGAACCGGCACCTCCACGAAGTGGGCCCCCGAGTCCTGAAGCTTGCGGACGAGCTCGACGCAGATCACACCGGTGGTGTGCACCAGCTCCACCCGCTGCAACGCCGCCAGCCGGATCAACCGGAAGTCACAATCGGTGTCACGAATCGTGAGCCCGAACGCCAGGGCCACGAACCGGTGATAGACCCGCCCGATCACCCGCCGGGTGAGGCTGTCAGCTCGGCGGATCTTGTACCCCTGCACGACGTCGACGTCGTCCCGAGCCGCCCGGACCAGCAGCTCCAGCTCAGATGGATCGAACTGGGCATCACCGTCGGTGTAGAAGACCCACTGCTCGGTCGCGGCGGCGAAACCTGAGAGCAGCGCCCCGCCGTAGCCGCGGTTGTGCTCGTGGGTCACGATCCGCAACCGCGGGTGCGTATCGGCGAGCTCCTTGAGGACGTAAGGGGACCCGTCGGTTGACCCGTCATTGATGACGGTGACGTCACCGTCGGCGCCGACCTTCTCGATCGTCGCGAACGCGAGGTTGACCATGGAGCCGATCGTCGGCTCATCGTTGAAGCACGGAAAGAACGCGGAGATCGACTCGACCGCCGGGTTCATCGGAGTGCGCGGCACACAACCTCGATCTCGTCATCGGTCAGCTCGGGAAAGCAGGGGAACGATACGCACTCCGCGGCCCAGGCCTCCGACTCCGGGCAGGGAGACCGTGTGTACACGCCGTAGGCGGGCTGCTGGGTGAGCGCACGCGGGTAGTGGACACCGGTGTGAAACGGCAGCCGATCGCGAAACGACTCGCGATCCGGTACTCGTGCGACGCAGAGGTGGTACACGTGCCGCGGGTGCGGCGCTTGCCAGGACAGTCCCGGCGCCGCGTCCCGATAACGACGCACGATCATCCGGCGGCGGTCGTTGTAGGACACCAGCCGCTGCAGCCCCACTCGCAGCGCGGCCGCCTCGACTTCCGAGAGGCGGGCGTTGTCAGCCGTGACGACGTGTTCGTAGTCGCGCGCCAGCCCATGGCCTCGCAGGAGCCGAACCTGGGCGGCCACCGCCTCGTCGTCGGTGACGACGGCTCCGCCGTCACCGATTCCCCCGAGGTTCTTGGTGGGATAGAAGCTGTAGGCCGCCGCGGCGGAGGCCGCGGCGGGGTCACACGCCCCGTGAGCCTGCGCGGCGTCCTCCACGACCGGCACACCGAGGTCCGGAAGCTCCGCCGGACGGCCGTAGAGATGCACCGGGATGACGGCGCGGGTCTGATCCGTGCGCGCCTGGCAGGCCGCATCGACATCGAGGGTGGCGGTGTCGCGTCGCACGTCGACCGGGACCGGGACCGCGCCCGTGGCGCACACCGCGGCGGCCGTCGGGACGGCGGTGAACGCGGGAACGATCACCTCATCTCCCGGACCGACGCCGAGCGCGACCAGGCTGAGCCGCAGCGCGTCGGTGCCCGACGCGACCGCGACGGCGTATCGACGGCCGCAGAACGCGGCGAACTCGGCTTCGAAAGCCTCAGTCTCGGGGCCGAGCAGGAGCTGACCGGAACGGAGGACGCGCTCGACGGCTTCCGAGAGGTCCGGTTCGAGGCCCGCGATGCGTCGAGCGACGTCGACGACCGGAAGCGACGGGGCTGTCAACCGTGCGCTCAGCGGTACCACTCGCCGTGTCGGCGGTAGAACTCGACGGTGCGCCGGATCCCTTCGGCGAACGGGGTCTCGGGCACCCAGCCCAACAGTCGCTTGGCTTTCGACGAGTCACCGAAGTAGGAGCCGATGTCGATGGCGTCTCGATCCGGGGGCCAGGGCACGAACTCGATCGAACCGGAACCGGCGGCGTTGATGATCATCTGCGCGAGCTCGCGCAGGGCAAGGTGCTCGTCGTTGCCGACGTTGAAAATCTGACCGGGAGCATCCGGCGACAGCGCGGCCCGCAGCAGGCACTCCACGACGTCGTCGACGTAGAGGCAGTCGCGCTGCTGAGCGCCTTCGCCGAACACCTGGATGGGCTGGTCGAGCAGCGCGCGTCGCACGAAGATCGGCAGGAAGCCCTGAAAGTCGTCCCGAAGCCGCTGTCGGGGCCCGTAGACGTTGGTGAGCCGAACGACCGCCGCCGGTAGCCCGTAGCACTCCCCGTACACGAGATGGAGCTGCTCGGCGGCGTATTTCGTGATGCCGTTCACGTCGACCGGTGCCACCGGGTGGTCCTCATCGACGGGGAGATAGCGGGGGCGGCCGAACAGCTGACGGGTCGATGTGAACACCACCCGCGCCTCGGGGTTGTGCGCCCGCAGCTCCTCGAGCAACGCGATGTGGTTCCGCGTGTTCACATCCAGGTCGAAGGTCGGATCGGTCATCGAGTCGACATGACTCACTTGCCCGGCGAGATTGAAGACGAACTCGGCCTCGGCGGCCGCGGAGCGTGCGGCGGGTGCGGCGAGGTCGCCTTCGATCACCCGGACGTCGCCGGCGGTGAGGCCGTCGAGGTTGCGTCGATCCCCGCCGTGACGGGGATAGAGGGCGTCGACGACGGTGACGTCGGCCCCGGCCCGGTGAAGGGAACGGACCAAGTTTGAGCCGATGAAGCCGAGGCCACCGGTCACCAGGCACCGGCGGCGGGCAAACGCATCCGATGGGAGCGGTTCCAGAGTTGGCGATCCTACCGGTGGGGGTGGCCCTCTCAGGGGTCAGCGAACGCGACGACGTCCAGGCCGAGCCCGTCGCGGCCACGACGGCGGGGGCGCCGACCGGGATGCCGAACGCGGTGTCATGACGCGAACGTCACGAGCGCCGAAGTGCGGACCTCGCCCTCGTCCATGAGCCAGCACGCCATCCGAGCGGGCGAGGACACCGTGTGCAATTCGACACGGTCACCAAGGTCGACCGCGGCCCGGTACTCGATTTCGGCCCGCGTCAACGTTCCGTTCGCGGAACGGTGTGCGAGCTCGTCCTCCACCGCCGACCACGACGCCGCGTTGTTCACGTGGTTCAGCAGGTCGATGTCCGTCGCCCGCAGCGGCCACGGCCGGCTCTCGACCCCATCGGCCGGGGGCGGGCGATGGTGGAGACGGCTGCTGACCCGCCGGTCTCCGGCTGCTTCCCCGTAGAGGTCCAAGAACCAGTCTTGCAGTGGTGCCGGGCGACCGGCCGGGTCGACGAACACCCACAACGCGACCGCTTCGACGCGCACCCCGCCGGCGGCGTGCACCGTCGTGCGTCGTTCGGCCCAGCGGCTGCCGACGCCGCTGCAGAAGGTGGTGAGCGTCACTTCGTCGCGGAACGACGGGAGGGTCCCGAACGCGAGCACCACGCGGCGCAGCACCCACGCTCCGCCGAGGCCCGCGTCGTCGACGTCGTCGCCGGCGATGTCTTGGAGGTAGCGGGCCAAGGCGTCTAGGCGGAGTCGTCCCGTCCCGGTGACGTCGCTGAGGCGGACGCTGCGGTGCCGCGTGATTCGCCGGCCCGTCTCGGGCAGCGCCACGAACTCGTGGGGGTCGAGATCGGCGACCGGCAGCAGTGCCATGACGCCAATCGTCGCGCACGTCGTCGGGCCGCGGCCCAGAGCCGAGCCGGTCCGCGGCCGGTCACCCGCCTGGTTGCGTACCCACCTTCAGATCGCGGAACGGCGTGAGCTTGTCCGGTCCCGGTTCCTTCGGCAGGCCGAGGACGCGCTCGCCGATGATGTTCTTCTGGATCTCGTCGGTCCCGCCGTAGATGGACGGGGCGGGCGCGAAGAGCGTCATCTCTTGCACGATCCCACCACCGGTGGTCTCGGGTCCCATGATGGCGCCTTCGGGGCCGAGCACCGCGGGACCCAGGTCGCGGACCAGGCGCGCCGTGCGGCTCATGAGCAGCTTGGCAGTGTTGGCTTCCGGTCCTGGACCCCGCCCTGAGGCGCGCGCCGCCTTCACCCGCAGGCCCGTCATGCGGCCGAGCTCGTTGAGCGTGTACAGCTCGACGAGGCGTTGACGGATGATCGGGTCGTCGCGACGGCCGAGCTTCTCCGCGAGCTCGCGGAGCACGTCGAAGGCGCGCCCGAAGGCGCTGGGCTGGACCGCGCCGCCGCGTCCGACGCGCTCGGCCAGGGCGCCAGCGGGTTGCTGGAGCATCCCGCCCTTGTGGCCGGGGAACGCGGCGCCGCCGGCGCCGCTGCCGCCGCTGCCGAGCCCGGCCCGCTCGGCCGCGAGGGTGGTGTTGGCGACCGCCCAACCTTGGTCGCCGCCGCCGAGGACGGCGGCGTCCGGGGCCCGCGCGTCGTCGAAGAACACCTCGCTGAAGAGGGCCCGCCCGGTCATCTCCCGCAAGGGCCGGACCTCGACGCCGGGTTGATCCATCGGGAAGAGGAAGTAGGAGATGCCCTGGTGTTTCGGGGCGTCGGGGTTGGAACGGACGAGGAGCATGCCGAGGTCGGCAATCTGCGCGCCCGAGGTCCACACCTTCTGACCGTTGATGATCCACTCGTCGCCGTCGCGTTCCGCGCGGGTCTGGAGGCTGGCGAGGTCCGAGCCGGCTCCCGGCTCGCTGAACAGCTGGCACCATCCCTCTTCGCCGGTGACGATCGGGCGCAGATACCGCCGCTTTTGCTCATCGGTCCCGTGGGCGAGGATGGTGGGGCCGGCGAGGAGCATCCCGAGCCCCGCGGGCGGTCCGATGGCACCGGCGTTGCGCAGCTCGGCCGCGACGAGGGGGGCCAGCTCGCGCGGCAGGTCGCGACCGAGCCACTCGGCCGGCCACGTCGGCACCGCCCACCCGGAGTCGGCCAGCCGCTCCCACCATTCGCCGACGGTGAGACCGGGGTCCCAGGCATCGGCCAGCCAGGAGCGCAGCTCGTCCCGCACGGACGTGTCGGTGATCGTTGCCATCAGGATGCTCCTGGGTCGGGGGTGAGGAGTTCCAGGACCCGTTCGGACGGGCGGGCGATAACACCGCGTCCACCCCGGATGATCACAGGTCGCTGCATGAGCTCAGGGTGGGCCAGCAGCAACGCCACCACGGTGGCGCAGTCCGGATACCCATCGGGGTCGAGGCCGAGCTCCCGGAACCGGTCGTCGTGGCGAATCAACGCCGACGGCGGCTCGGCGATGGCGTCGATGATCCGCTCCAGCGCCGCCCGGTCCGGGGGTGCCTCCAGGTACTCGACGACGTCAGCGTCGACACCCCGCGCTTCCAGCAGCTCCAATGCGCCCCGGGATTTGGAACACCGGGGGTTGTGGTACACGAGCACGTCGCCCACATCCGCAGGGTACCGTTTAATACTGACGCCCGCGACCCTCGGAGCCCCGATGACCACTACCGACGCTGAGTTCAAGGCCCTGGGGCGCGACGACGTCAACGCCGTCGAGTCCATCCTCGCCGACGACTCGATCGACTTCGGTGCCGTCGCCCACTCGACCCCGGTCGGCGGCGATGCCGTGTTCACGTGGGACTACGCCCAAACCCGGGCCGGTCTCGCCAAGCTCTACGAGCGGGCCAAGACGTCCCAGTGGAACGGCGCCACTGACCTCGACTGGTCGGTGGAGGTCGACGTCGAGCGGGTCGCCGAGACAATGCAGCTCGCCATGGCACCGCTGCGGGGTCGCCTGACTGATCTGCCGGGCTCGCCGCTCAAGTCGTGGGGAGAAAAGGAGTGGACCAACCTCGGGGTGGACGCGTTCCGGTGGCGGATGAGCCAGTTCCTCCACGGCGAGCAAGGGGCTCTGGTCTGCACGGCCAAGATCGTCGAGACCGTGCCCTGGATCGACGCCAAGTACTACGCCGCGACGCAGGTGATGGACGAGGCCCGCCACGTCGAGGTCTTCGCCCGCTATCTCGACACCAAGCTGGACGGCGGCTTCCCGGTTAACCCCAACCTTCAGTTGCTCATCGACGACGTGCTCCGCGACAACCGCTGGGACATGACCTACATGGGCATGCAGATCATGATCGAGGGCCTTGCCCTCGCGGCGTTCGGGTTCATGTACCAGGTCACCGACGAGCCGCTGCTCAAGAAGCTCCTCCGGTATGTCCTGAGCGACGAAGCCCGCCACGTCGCGTTCGGTGTGCTGTCGCTCAAGGAGTACTACGAGGGCCTCGATGCCAGCGAGATCCGCGAACGCCAGGAGTTCGCGTTCGAGGCCGCGATCCGCATGCGCGACCGGCTCATGATGCAAGCCGTCTGGGAACGCGCCGGCATCGACCGCAAGACGATCACCCGGATGCTCTTCGAGATCCGCCAGCCCGGCGTGAACCCGTTCCAAGCGTCGTTGTTCTCCAAGATCGTCCCGAACTGCAAGAAGCTCGGGCTCCTCGACGCCGGC
>DAIPLE010000285.1:0-2487 GCA_036769425.1 Actinomycetota bacterium | reverse complement strand
TCGAACAAGTTCGGTTGGCTCGTCCTCACCACCGGCAACAAGAGCGAGCTGGCGACCGGCTACTCGACGCTGTACGGCGACATGGCCGGCGGCTTCGCGGTGATCAAGGATGTCCCCAAGACCCTCGTGTATGCCCTCGCCCGCGAGCGCAACGAACGCGCTGGGCGCTCCCTCATCCCCGACGAAGTGCTCGACAAGCCGCCCAGCGCCGAGCTGCGACCGGACCAGCGGGACAGCGATTCGCTTCCCGACTACGCGGTGCTGGACCCGATCGTCGAGGACTACGTCGAAGCGGACCGCTCGGTGCGCGACATCATCGACGACGGCTACGACGCCGAGACCGTGCGCCGCGTCGCGTCGTTGATCGACCGCAACGAGTACAAACGCCGTCAAGCCGCGCCCGGCGTCCGGGTATCCCCCAAGGCGTTTGGCAAGGATCGTCGCCTCCCGATCACCAACCGCTGGCCCGGATAGCGCCGCGGCTCATCCCCGGTGAGGCGATACGCCGCCCCAGGCGCCCTGGTCCTCGCGGCGTTCTTCTTCGGCGTCACCTTCCCGTTGGTCCACGACGCGCTCGGCGACATCCAGCCGTTCGCGTACCTCGTGCTGCGCTTCGCGATCGCCGTCGTCGTGCTCGGGCCGTTCGCGATCGCGATCGGACACCGCCGCGGCGAGGACTCGCGAACCCTCCTCCGAGCCGGTCTCATCGCCGGTGGACTGCTTGCCGCGGGCTACGTGGCCCAGACCGTCGGGCTGGCGCTGGTGTCACCGTCGACGTCGGCGTTCATCACCGGTCTCTACGTCGTGCTGACCCCGGTCGTCGAAGGCATCGTGCGGCGAGCCGTGCCGCCACGCGCCGTGATCGCCGGGGTTCTGCTCGCCGCGTTCGGTCTCTACCTCCTCACCGGTGCCACCGTCGCGCTTGGTGCTGGCGAGCTGCTGACCCTGGCTTGTGCCGCGCTCTTCGCGGTGTGGATCGTCTACCAGGGTGAGTACGCCAACCGACTGCACCCGATCCCGTTCACCACCGTCCAGATGGCGGTCATCGTCGTGGTCTGTCTTCCGCCATCCGCCGCGCAAGGCGTCGGGCACCTGACGGGACTGGCCCTGTTCGCGGCGGCGTTCACCGGGGTTTTCTGCTCCGCGGTTGCCCTCTCGCTGCAGGTGTGGGGTCAGCGGCGCCTGGCGCCGAGCCGCACCGCGCTGATCCTCATGCTGGAGCCGGTGTTCGCGGGGATCGCCGGCTACCTCAACGGCGAGCGGCTCAGCGCGGTCGAGCTGATCGGCGCGGGCGTGATCCTGACGGGGATCGCCGTCGCCGAGCTCGCCGCGACCAGTCGGGTCCGCCGCGACCGCCCTGAGCTCGAGCCCCACATCTTCTGACCCCGCGCCACCCCGCCGCGTCGGACGAAGCCGGCAGGGGCCCACCTACGATCCGGCCTGTGCTGAGCATCGCCGACACCGCTGCGGTCCTTGGTCACGCCTGCTGGCTCGAGGCCCGCTGCTTCGAGCTCCTCGGCGGCTGGGTCTCGGTGATCGCCGAGCCCGAGATGAAGCTGCTCGTCGCCCGGCACAGCCGTCACCACGGCTGGCACGTCGAGCTCCTGGGCGAAGTGCTGCCCTCGACCCGGGACCATGACCCTCATCGGCTCGTGGCCCCGGCCGACGCCCGATGGGTCGCCGCGGTCGATCTCGTCGGTGGGGACGCCACCACCCCGACCCTCGAGCGTCTCGCCGGCCTCTATCAGGCCCTGTTGCCCCGCCTCGTGGTCGGCCACGTCGCGGCGCTGGACGCCACCAGCCCCGTCAGCGACGGACCCGTCGCTCGTCGCCTCCGGATGGTGATCGAAGACGAGCGGGCCGACCTCGCCGAGGGCCTGGCCGCGCTGGAGGCGTTCCCCGGCGCTGGCGTCGACCGGGCCGCTGACCGTCGCGCCGTGGTCGAAGCCGCGTTGCCGCCCCGCTGAACACCCCGGGCGGAGCCTGTCTGGCGCGCCGATATCCTCGGAAGCAGGCGCCAACGCCGGTGCTCCGACCGTGTCCGGCCGCTTGACACGGACCGTATGGTACGGGGGAACTCCCCTCCGACCTGCGAGAACACGCCCCGCCGGGGGCCCCGATCGCCCTCTGCGACACCCAGGTACGAGACCGATCACGAAAGGCAGCAGTGGCGAAGGAACGAGTCGACCGCGACGAGGAAGATCTCGTCCGGCTCTACCTCACCGACATCGGTCAGTATCCGCTGCTGACGAAGGACGACGAGGTCCGCCTGGCCCAGCAGATCGAGAACGGCAACGCCGCCCGGGAAGACCTCGAGCGGCTCCCGGCCAAGAAGCTCACCCCCGCGAAGAAGCGGGAGCTGCGCAAGGCCGGACGCGACGGCAACTACGCCCAGCGGACCTTCGTCCAGTCCAACCTGCGCCTCGTGGTGTCGATCGCCAAGAAGTACCAGGCGTCCGGTCTGCCGCTGCTGGACCTCATCCAGGA
>DAIPLE010000284.1:0-2504 GCA_036769425.1 Actinomycetota bacterium | reverse complement strand
TTCCACCACTTCGACGTGGCCAGCTCCGGGGCCCGCCGCTCCACCGCCCGGGCCAGCGCCAGCGCCGCCCGGCGAACCCCCAAGAAGTCCCAACGCGGTTCGATCCGCACGTTGACGTGAATGCCCCGCGACCCGGACGTCTTCGGGAACCCGACCAGGTGATGCTCCTCGAGGACCTCGTGGACCAGTCCCGCCACCCGCCGGACCACGTCGAAGTCCACCCCCGGCTGAGGGTCGAGGTCGACTCGCAGCTCGTCTGGATGGTCGACGTCACGACGCCGCACCGGCCACGGATTCAGGTCCAGGCAGCCCAGATTCACCGCCCAGATCAGGTGCGCGACATCGACCGGGCACAGCTCGTCGGCGTGGCGCCCCGACGGGAACGTGACCCGCACCGTCTCCAGCCAGTCGGGGCGTTTCTCGGGGACCCGCTTCTGGAAGAACGGCTCCCCGGTCGACCCGTCGGGGTAGCGCTTCATGACCGTCGGCCGCTCGAACACCCCCCGCAACGCCCCGTCGCCGACCGCCAGGTAGTACCGCGCCAAGTCCAGCTTCGTCTCGCCGCGGGCCGGGAAGAACACCTTGTCGGGGTTGGTGACCCGAACCGTGCGACCCGCGACGTCGAGCTCCGTGAACGGGGTGGGCACCCCCAAACGGTAGGCGGACAGCCGGGAAACGAGGGGTGATCTGGTATCCTTATGTCCAGTTCGGTTGGTGAGTGCGGCCCCGGGGGTCGCCGGCGAACGTGGCCGCGAGGCCACGTTCTTTTTGTGATGGGAGCGAAGAGCGCGATGCCCGACGTGGAGACGATCGCCCCTGCGGTCGAAGCCGTCGTCGTCGCGCACGGACTCGAGCTCTACGACGTCGAGCTCACCGGGCCCAACCGGTCCCGGAGCCTCCGGGTCCTCGTCGACCGGGCTGGCGGCGTCGATCTTGAGACCATCACCGGGGTCTCCGACGCCCTCTCCCGGGTCCTCGACACCGACCCCACCCTGGCCCAGGCCTGCCCCGGCCGCTACACCCTCGAGGTCTCCAGCCCCGGCCTCGAACGCCGCCTCCGCACCCCCAACCACTTCCGCCGGGCCGTCGGCGGCACCGTCTCGATCAAAACCAGCAGCGGCGACGCCGGCCTGCGCCGCCGCGGCCGGCTCGTCGCCGCCGACGACGACGGCGTCGACGTCGAGTTCGACACCGGCCCTGAGCACCTCGCCTACGCCGACGTCGCGCAAGCCCGCACCGTCTTCGAGTGGGGCCCCACCCCCAAGCCCGGCGCGCGCCGCAAGCGGGAGGTGGCGACCCGATGAACTCCGAGATGATGGAAGCCCTCGAAAACATCGAGCGCGAGAAGGGCATCTCCATCGAGATCATGCTCGAGGCGCTCGCCAACGCGCTCGTCACCGCGTACAAACGTCAACCCAACGCGGCTGAGGAAGCCCTCGTCGAGATCGACATCGAAACCGGCGATATCCACGTCATCGCCCAAGAACTCGACGAAGAAGGCCAAGTCGTACGCGAATGGGACGACACCCCCAAAGACTTCGGCCGCATCGCCGCGCAGACCGCCAAGCAAGTCATCTTGCAACGCATCCGTGACGTCGAACGCGAAAGCAAGTACGAGGAGTACGCCGGCAAAGAAGGCGAGCTCGTCACCGGCATCATCCAACAGACCGATCAGCGCTACACACTCCTCGACCTCGGCCGCGTCGAAGCGCTGCTGCCCCAAGCCGAGCAGGTCCAGAACGAGCGCTACGAGCACGGCAGCCGGCTCAAGGCCTACATCGTCGAGGTCCGCAAGACCGCCAAAGGCCCCCAGATCGTCGTGTCCCGCACCCACCCCGGCCTCGTCAAGCGACTCTTCGAACTCGAGGTCCCCGAGATCGTCGACGGCGTCGTCGAGATCCGCGCCATCGCCCGCGAACCCGGCCACCGAACCAAGATCGCGGTGGCGTCGAACGACCGCAACGTCGACCCCGTCGGCGCGTGCGTCGGTGCCCGCGGCTCCCGGGTCCGCATGGTCGTCAACGAGGTGCGCGGCGAGAAGGTCGACATCGTCCCCTACACCGACAGCCCCTCCGACTTCGTGATGAAGGCGCTCGCCCCGGCCCGCGTCCGCGAGGTCCGCATCCACGAGGACACCGGCACCGCCGAGGTGATCGTCCCCGACTTCCAGCTCTCCCTGGCGATCGGTAAGGAGGGCCAGAACGCCCGCCTCGCCGCCCGCCTCAGCGGCTGGCGAGTCGACATCAAAAGCGAGACCCAGCTCGCAGAAGAAGAAGCCGGCGGCGGCGTGGAGTACGCCGAGGGCGAGTGGGTGCAAAGCGACAGCGGCGAGCTCGTGTGGCAGCCCGCCGAGGGCGGCGACGCCATCTCGGCGGCCGAAGCCGGATACGCCTCACCCGCGGCGCCCACCGCCGCGGGCGTGGCCACCGAGACGAAACCGGCACCGCCCGCACCACCACCCGCGGCGCCGAGCAGCACCCCCGCGGCCGCCCCCACGACCGACC